>NZ_CAWMFQ010000396.1:0-14861 GCF_963866995.1 Aeromonas sp. ZOR0002
CCTTGGGCGGCGTCACCGGGGCTGCGGGGGCAGCGGGTGCCGGGGCCTTGGATTCGGGAGCAGGCGCAGGAGCAGATGCCAGACTGTGCTGGGGCGCCTGGCCACGGCCGTGCAGTTCATCCAGCAGGCGCTCGAACTCGTCGTCGTCGATGAGCTCGTCCACCTCTTTCTGGACCGACTGCAAAGGTGCCAGATCGGGGGCACCACCGTGCTGGCCCTGACCATGGAGCTGGTCGAGCAGGGCTTCGAATTCGTCGTCTGTGATGTCACCTGAACCGCTCAGCACGGGGGCGGCAGAGACCGTCGGCGCTTTGCCGACACCGTGCAGCTCATCGAGCAGGCGTTCAAATTCGTCGGCGGAGATCTCGTCGATGGAGCCACCGCCATTGACGGCGACAGGCGCCACCTCGGCGATGACCTCGGGTTCTGGTGCGGGTTCGGGCTCAGGCTCTGGCTGGGCCGCCACGCTGGCGGTACGCAGCTGCTCCTGCCCTTCCGGCTTGCACAGCTCGTGCAGATCGTGCAGCAGATCGGGAGAGGCGGGGCTTATCTCTTCGCGGTTCTGGACCTGGGCAAACATGACGTTGATGGCATCCAGCGCCTGCAAGATGACATCCATCAGCTCGGCACTGAGGGTCCGCTTGCCGTTGCGCAGCATGTCGAACAGGTTCTCGGCACCGTGACAGACATCCACCAGTTCGGTGAGAGAGAGGAAACCCGCTCCCCCCTTGACGGTGTGGAAGCCGCGGAAGATGGCGTTCAACAGGTTCTTGTCATCGGGCCGCTTTTCCAAGTCGACCAGTTGTTCAGACAACTGTTCCAATATTTCTGATGCTTCGACCAAAAAGTCTTGCAGTATGTCTTCATCAACTTCGAAGGCCATGCGTCACTCCATTAGAATCCCAGGCTAGACAGCAGATCGTCCACATCATCTTGACCATTGACCACATCTGAGCGGGTCTGCGGGTTCATGATGGGGCCTTCCGCCTCGATGCCGCTCACTGGCAGGCTACGTGCCGAATTGTCGCTAACGCCCTCACCGAACATGGTCAGCATCTCTATCAACTTCGTTTCAACTTCCTGCACCAGTTTGATCACCTTGCGGATCATCTGACCGGTCAGGTCCTGGAAATCCTGAGCCATCAGAATTTCCGTCAGCAGTTGTCGTAACTTATCGGCATCCGTCTCAGAAGCCTTAATAAAATCATTCAGTTGATGGCACAGAGCCTTGAATTGACCCAGCTCGAGATCCCGGCTCATCAGGGCATTCCAGTTGGGCATGACCAGCTGAATGTTGTCGTTGAGTCGATCGGCGATGGGAAGGCTTGCCTCGACCGCATCCATGGTGCGATTGGCCGCCTTGTCCGTCATGTCGATGACATAGCTCAGACGCTCCCGGGCATCCGGGATCTCATGGGTGGCCAGGTCGGGGATCCTGGGATCCAGGCGAAAATCCTGCAATGAGTTGTGCAATTGGCGGGTCAGCTGCCCCACCTTGTCAAACAGGGCCGCCGCATTGGGGGCGCACACATCGGCGAGGATGGTATCGGCCTGTTCAAACTCTTCCCGCTCCAGGTGGGCAACCAGCATCCTTGCCTGGTCAAGCGAGATCATGGCACTCGTTTTGGCCTTCATCCCTGCCGCTCCTTAGCCGATACGTTCAAAGATTTTGTCGAGCTTCTCTTTGAGGGTGGCAGCGGTGAACGGCTTGACGATATAGCCATTGACCCCGGCCTGGGCGGCTTCGATGATCTGCTCGCGTTTGGCTTCGGCAGTCACCATCAGAACCGGCAGGTGCTTGAGCTTGTCGTCGAGGCGAATCGCCTTGAGCAGGTCGATGCCCTGCATGCCGGGCATGTTCCAGTCGGTGACCACGAACTGGAAGTCGCCATTTTTCAGCATCGGCAACGCCGTGTTGCCATCGTCTGCTTCATGGGTATTGTTGTATCCCAGGTCACGCAGCAAGTTCTTGATAATCCGGCGCATCGTTGAAAAGTCATCGACGATGAGGATTTTCATGTTCTTGTCCAAAGTTCCTCCTAAATAGCCGCCAAGACGGCTCACTTACATGATGCAGATCGCAGGTTTTATGGTGCGGATTATGCCTTAGAGTTGTGCTCCAGTGTAGCCAGTACAACCACTTATAAATTCCAATCTCGCAAACGGGCGCGCAGCCTGTGCATGGCCTGACTATGAATCTGGCTCACCCGAGACTCACTCACACTCAATACTTCACCGATCTCGCGCAGATTCAGCTCTTCATCGTAATAAAGGGAGAGCACCAGCGCCTCCCGCTCCGGCAGGCGGGCGATGTGCTCCGCCAGGGCCCCCTGGAAGCGTTCAGCCGCCAGATCGTCGAATCCTCCCTGACCGTTGCCGTCATCGGGATGACCGATGACATCTTCACTGACGCCCAGATCCTCGATGCCGATGATCTTGCCGCATGAAACATCCTGCAGCATGGCATGGTACTCCCCGAGGGACACCCCCATATTGGCGGCCACCTCGGTGTCTCTGGCATCCCGGCCATGGGCCTGCTCCACGTTCTCGATCGCTTCTGCGATGGCACGGCTGTTGCGGTGCACCGAGCGGGGCACCCAGTCCCCACGGCGGATCTCGTCGAGCATGGCACCACGGATGCGGATGCCGGCATAGGTTTCAAAGCTGGCGCCCTTGCTGCCGTCAAAGTTGCGGGAAGCTTCGAGCAGCCCAATCATACCTGCCTGGATCAGGTCATCCAGCAAGACACTGCTTGGCAGGCGAGCCAATAAATGCTGGGCAATCCGCTTGACCAGCGGAGCGTGTCGCTCGACCAGCACGTAGGAATCCTGATGACGCAAGTATGCTTGGGCTTTATTCACGGGAGTCTTCCTGTGTTATGACCGGCTTTTGCAACAAGTTTTCCAGGAAAAATTCGAGGTGGCCCCCCGGCTGATTCGGGATGGGCCAGCTCGCCGCCTTGTTCGCCAGGGCACGAAATGCCAGGGCGGCAGGGGATTTTGGAAACGCCTCAACTATCAGTTTCTGCTTGCGCACCGCGGCCCGCAGGTTGGTGTCGTAAGGCACGCAGGCCACCAGCTCCAGGGAGGTATCCAGGAAGCGGTCGGTGACCCGGGTCAGCTTGGCGAACAGCTCCTGCCCCTCGCGCAGGGAGCGGACCATGTTGGCCACCACCTTGAAGCGGAACACACCGTGATCCTTGGAGAGGATCTTGATGAGCGCGTAGGCATCCGTGATGGAGGTGGGTTCATCGCACACCACCACCATGATGTCCTGGGCGGCGCGGGTGAAGCTCAGCACCATGTCGGAGATCCCCGCCGCCGTGTCCACCAGCAACACGTCCACCTGGGTCTTCATCTCGCTGAAGGCGCGGATGAGCTCGGCATGCTGTACCGGGGAGAGCTCCACCATGGACTGAGTGCCCGAGGTGGCCGGCACTATCATCATGCCGTAGGGCCCCTCGACGATGATGTCGTCTATGGTGCACTCCCCGGCCAGCACATGGGAGAGGTTGCGATGCACCCTCAGCCCCAGCATGACGTCGACGTTGGCCAGACCAAGGTCGGCGTCCAGCACCAACACCCGCTTGCCCTGGGCGGCCATGGCTCCCGCCACGTTCAGGGTCACGTTGGTCTTGCCGACGCCCCCCTTGCCTCCGGACACGGCGATCACTTTCACTCGATTGTTTTGACGCATTTTGCGCAGACCACTCGCCTGATCCATATACATGTTACTCATAAAACTCCGAATCTTCGGATTCGCCAAAACCCGATCCCCAGAAATAGGGATCTTCTGCTTCCCGTTCCAGCGACCCCATGGCGGCACCGACCAGCAGCGCCGCGTTGGCAACTTGAATATCTTCCGGCACCCGTTGCCCGTCGGTGATGTAACTGATGGGCAGGGCGTTTTGAATGCACACGTTGATCACTTCACCCAGATTCAGGCTCTCGTCGAGCTTGGTCAGAATGCAGCCGGAGAGCGGAATGCGCCGGAAGTGATCCACCGCCTCCTGCATCACCCGTCGCTGGGAGGTGGCCGACATGACCAGATAACTGCGGATGCGCACCTTGGCATTCTTCACCAGAGTGTCGAGCTGTTCGGTCAGGCGGATATCCCGCTGACCCACCCCGGCGGTGTCGATGAGCACCAGCCGGCGATGGCGGAACTGATAGAGGGCACTGGCCAGCTCTTCGGCGTCCCGCACCTGCCGCACCGGGCAACCCATGATGCGACCATAGGTCTGCAGCTGTTCGTGGGCCCCGATCCGGTAGTTGTCCGTGGTAATGAGCGCCACCTGCTCGGCGCCATACTTCATGGCAAAGCGGGCCGCCAGCTTGGCGATGGTGGTGGTCTTGCCCACCCCGGTCGGTCCGAGCAGGGCCACCGCCCCTCCCTGACGCAGGATCTCGTCCTCGCTGATCTTGAGTTGGGCCGTCAGCACCTCGGCCAGCTGGGCCATGGCCTGATGGATCGGCATGTCTTCGGGGATGAGGCCCGCCAGCTGATCGGCGAAGGCATCGTCGAACCCCATCTTCTTGAGTTCCTTGATGAGCAGGGCGCGCATGGGTTCGCGGCGCTCCACCTCCTGCCACATCAGGCCGGAGATCTGGTGCTCCAGCAGCTTGCGGATGCTGGCCATCTCCTTGCGCATCCCCTCCATCTCCTGATCCCGCTGGGCGGACTGGGTCTGGCGCGGGGCGGCGGCAGGACGGGCCTTGGGCTTGGCGGGCTCGGGAGCGGCGCCCCACTGGCCCTGTTCGGCCAGGGTTCTGGGAGCACTGGCCGCGCCCGCCAGTCCGGCGGACTGAGTGCCGGCAGCGCCATTGGCGGGCCAGGAGGCCGAGGCTGGCTGACCGTTACCTCCGTTGCCAGACCATGATCCCGGGGCGCCATTGCCACCCGCCGGGTTGGCCGGATTGAGCTTCTGCTGGCGTGCCAGCAGGGCCGCCAGGGTATCGGCGTAGTATTCGTTCTGTTCCTTGGGTGGCGCCGACCTCGTCATCTGCTTGCCCGCAGACGAGATATTGACGCTCTCTTCATTCAACTGACGGCGAACCGGCGCGTCTTTAGGCCCCGGTACCTGGGATTGATAATCGACGGCCGCGACTATCTCCACCCCACCGGTGACCTTTTTGTTGGACATGATGACGGCATCGGGTCCGAGAGTCTCCTTGACCTCGGCCAGCGCCGTGCGCATGTCTTTGGCAAAAAACCGCTTAATCTTCACCCGTCATCTCCGCTAACTAGCCCTGTCCCACCGCACTGACGATGCGGATCTGCTTGTCGTCAGGCACTTCCTGATAGGACAGCACGCGTAATCCAGGAATGGCATTCTTGACAAATTTCGCCAGGGTATTGCGCAATATCCCCGATGTCAGAAGCACGGCCGGCTGGCCTTCCAGTTCTTGTCGTTGAGTGGCTTCCACCAGGGAGCGTTGCATCCGCTCCGCCAGTCCCGGTTCGATACCGGCGCCATCTCCCCCACCTGCTTGCAGGGATTGATGCAATATACGTTCCAGTTCTGGTGACAAGGTGATCACCGGCAGCTCGGGCTCGGGGCCGGCAATCTCCTGCACAATCAATCTGCGCAGGGCGATCCGGCAGGCTGCGGTCAGCACTTCCGGGTCCGGGCTGCGGGGCGCATATTCCACGAGGGTCTGCAGGATAGTGCGCATATCGCGAATTGGCACGCCTTCATTGAGCAAATTCTGCAATACCTTCACCAGGTTGCCCATGCTGATCACCTCGGGAACCAGTCCTTCCACCAGCTTGCTCTGATGCTTCCCTATCATGTCGAGCAGTTGTTGCACCTCGTCATGACCCAGCAGCAGCGCCGCATGGTTGGAGAGGATCTGGCTCAGGTGAGTAGCCACCACGGTGGCCGCATCGACCACGGTGTAGCCAAGGGTCTGGGCCTGGGAGACCTGCTCCTTGGCGACCCAGACCGCCTCCAGCCCGAACGCCGGGTCCTGGGTAGCGATACCGTGGATCTGGCCGAACACCTGCCCCGGGTTGATGGCCATCTCCTTGTCGTGATAGACGGTGGCTTCCCCCGTGCTCACGCCCATCAGGGTGATGCGGTACTGGTTGGGGGCAAGATCCAGGTTGTCGCGAATGTGGACGGCAGGCACCAGAAAGCCCAGCTCCTGGGAGAGCTTCTTGCGCACCCCCTTGATCCGGTTGAGCAGCTCGCCCCCCTGATTCTTGTCCACCAGAGGTATCAGCTGATAACCCACCTCCAGGCCGATGATGTCCACCGGCATGACGTCGTCCCAGCTGAGATCCTTCTGCTCCACCGGGGCATCCCCCTGGGCCGGCATGAGTTCGCCGCTCGCCGCCTTCGCCTTGTTCTGCTTCTCGCGGCGCAGCAGCCACCAGGCGCCCGCCGCCGCCACCGCCCCCAGGCTCAGGAAAGCCAGGTGCGGCATGCCGGGTACGCTGCCCATCATCAGCAGGATGCCGGCGGAGATCACCAGCGCCTTGGGATTTTCGAACAGTTGGCCGAGTACCGCTGTCCCCATGTCCTGGTCGGTATTCTGACGGGTAACGATGATGGCCGCGGCAATGGAGAGCAGGAGCGAGGGGATCTGGGCGACCAGACCGTCACCGATGGCGAGCAGGGTATAGACCTGGGCCGCTTCGCCGAAGGTGAGCTGGTGCTGCATCATGCCGATGATGAAGCCGCCGATGATGTTGATGAAGAGGATCATGATGCCGGCGATGGCATCCCCCTTCACGAATTTGGAGGCACCGTCCATGGAGCCGTAGAAGTCCGCTTCCTGAGTCACGTCCTGACGGCGCTTCTTGGCCTCTTCCTGGTTGATGAGACCGGCGTTCAGGTCCGCATCGATGGCCATCTGCTTGCCGGGCATGGCGTCAAGGGTGAAGCGGGCGCTCACCTCGGAGATCCGGCCCGCACCCTTGGTGACCACCACGAAGTTGATGATCACCAGGATCATGAAGACGATGATGCCCACGGCATAGTTGCCGCCGATCACCACGTTGCCGAACGCCTCGATCACATGGCCTGCCGCCGCGCTGCCGTTGTGGCCTTCCAGCAACACCACCCGGGTGGAGGCAACGTTGAGGGCGAGCCGCAGCAGGGTGGCGATCAGCAAGACGGTGGGGAAGGCGGCAAATTCCAGGGGGCGGCGGGTATAGACCGCCACCAGCAGCACCACGATGGAGAGGGCGATGTTGAAGGAGAAGAGGATATCCAGCATCAGGGGCGGAATGGGGAGTACCACCATCCCCAGAGAGGCCAATACCAGCAGCGGCGTTCCTACCCCTCTGCTGAGCAGCCACTTGTACTCTTTGAAACGGCCCAGTCCCGCTTTGAATCCCATCGTGCATCTCAATGATAAACTGCCAATAGCGGATTAAAGCAAATATCAAGCCAAGGATTCAATATATTGATTTATATGGTTTTTATTTTAACGCTGTCAGAAGTCCGTCGTTGGCGTCACGGGGAATGGTGACAGGGGGGAAGCTGCCTTCACCAAGCCGGCCAAAGGCCAGCCCAGGCCATGGGGCGAGGCGACGCGCCTCGACAGGGAGATTGCGGCCTTGTTTGCGACACAAGGGAGAGATCGGATGGTGGGGCCATCCCACCGCTTTATTTGCGAAACGCGGGGGGCACAAGGGAGAGCACCCGGGATCAGGCTGCCTCCACTGCGTTATTTGCGAAACTCGGGTGGAATGGGCAGATCCTTGGCGATGGGGGTCGGGCGCCGGCCGCGGCCACGGCGGAACTTCTTGAGCTGATAGACATAGGCCAGCACCTGGGCGACGGCGGCGAAGAGCCCCTCCGGGATCTCCTGGCCAATCTCGGTGGCGTGGTAAAGGGCCCGGGTGAGCGGCGGGGAGGACATGACGGGGATGTCGTATTCGCGCCCGATCTCCCGGATCTTCATCGCCACCTCGTCGACCCCCTTGGCCAGTACCTTGGGCGCCGCCCCCGGCTTGCCCGCATCGTATTTGAGCGCCACCGAGTAGTGGGTCGGGTTGGTGATGATCACATCGGCCTTGGGGACATCCCCCATCATGCGGCGCATGGCCATCTGCATCTGCAACTGGCGTATCCGCCCCTTGACCTCGGGCTTGCCTTCGCTGTCCTTGAACTCGTCCTTGATCTCCTGCTTGGTCATCTTGAGTTGGCGATTGTGGTTCCAACTCTGGAACGGCACATCGATGGCGACAATGGGGATCAGGGCGCAGCAGAGGATGATCAGCATCCAGAGCAGCAGGTCCAGGGCATCGACGATGCCGCCGGGAAAGCCCTCGAGAGAGAGATTCAGCAGATGGTTGAACTGGCTAGACAGCATCCACCAGGCGAAAAGACTAATAAACACCACTTTCGCGATGGATTTGACAAGTTCCACCAGGGATTGCACCCCGAACATCCTTTTGATGCCGCTCAGGGGGCTCAGCTTGCTCCACTTGGGCAGCATGGCCTCGGAGGAGAAGTTCATCCCGCCGAGCAGGGTGTTGCCGACGAAGGCAGCGATGATCACCAGCATGAACAGCAGCCCCAGAGGCTGGATAAGCTCCCCCAGCAGAGCGGGCACCATGGCCCCCATGGCATTGGGGTCGAACGCCTGATCCCGGTCCAGGGTAAAGCCCATGGTGAGCACCTTGATCATGGCCCCTGCCAGACTCTCCTTGATCATCAGGAGGCCGAACACGGTCGCCAGCAGGACGCTGGCGGTACCCAGCTCCTTGGAACGTGCAATCTGCCCTTTTTCCCGGGCTTGTTGCAGTCGTTTGCCCGTGGGTTGTTCTGTGCGTTCCTGATCGGTATCAGCCATGCTGGCCTCCTGCCGGCATCAGCCGACTGGCGGCCCGCCAGAGTGGCGGCAAAAGGACCGCAACCGGTGGGGCCTCAGTCATGCTGGCCCCCGAAGCACTGAACGTTGATGAGCTCGCAGCTGATCTCCTGCACCCGCTCCCAGAGCGCGTCGAAGTGTCCCATGAAGCCACCGATGGTGAGCCAGAGGATGAACAGGCCCGACATCATGCTCACCGCAAAGCCGATGCTGAAGATGTTGAGCTGGGGGGCCGCACGGGTCATCACCCCGAACGCGAAGTTGATCAGCAGCAGGGCGATGATGGCCGAGAGCGCCATCACCAGAGAAGCCTGATACATGACCCCGAGAAAGCTCACCAGGCTGCGGATGGCAGGCAGGGTGAGCCCGCTGTCAGATACCGGCAGGGTTTCGAAACTCAGCACCACCATGCGCAGCATCAGCAGGTGGCCGTCCACCGCAAGAAACACCAGGGTCGCCAGCATCAGGTAGAACTGGCCCACCACGGGAGCCGACTGGCCGTTCATGGGATCCACCAGGGTGGCAAAGCCCAGGCTGGTCTGCATGGCGATGACCTGACCCGCCATCACGAAGGTTTCCAGCAGGAACTGGGTCATGAGGCCGAGCGCGATGCCGATGAGCAGTTGCTGCCCCAGCACCAGGAAGCTGCCGAGGGAGAAGAGCTCGATCTTCGGCATCGGGGGCAGCAGGGGGGCGATGATGAGGGTGATCGCCAGCGCCAGGCCGATGCGGATATGGGCGGGGGCGAGCCGGCTGCCAAAGACCGCCATCACCATCAGGAGACTGCTCACCCGGGCCAGAGGCCAGAGGATGGAGGAGAGCCACTCCATGATGAGCGCCGTGGTGTAGGTCATGACAGCAACACTCCCGGCAGGGGCAAGCCAACGGGAGGACGCAGGCACCGGTCTGCCAGAGCGAAAGGGTGGCCCTTGGCTGGCATCAGCCCACCACCTCGGGGATCTGGCTCACCATCAGCTGGAAGAAGTCCATCAGGCTCTGCAATCCCCAGTGGGCCCCCGCTCCCAGGGCCAGCAGGGTGACCACCAGACGGGGCAGGAAGCTCAAGGTCTGTTCGTTGATGGAGGTGGCGGCCTGGAAAATGGCGACCACCAACCCCACCATCAGGCTCGGCAGGATCACGGCGCACACCATGATGGTCACCAGCCAAAGCGCCTCGCGAAAGACGTCGACGAAGGTTTCAGGACTCATTGCTCGCTCCTTGTGATGGGTTTGCCCAGGGCCGCATCCTCCTGGCCTCCTCCTTCGAGAGAAAGAGAGGCCTCGCGCCCTCCCCGAGTGAAGGGGAGAGCCAGGGGGAGGGTCTGCCCTCCCCTAACCACCCGAGCCCAGCCCGAAGCTGGTGGCCAGGGAGCCCAGAATGAGGTTCCAGCCATCCACCATGACGAACAGCATCAGCTTGAACGGCAGGGAGACCAGCATGGGGGAGAGCATCATCATCCCCATGGCCATCAGGATACTGGCGACCACCAGATCGATGACCAGGAAGGGCAGAAACAGCATGAAGCCTATCTGGAAGGCGGTCTTGAGCTCGCTGGTGACGAAGGCCGGGATCAGCACCCGCAAAGGCACGTCCGAAGGCTCGGCCACCTGCACGTTCGCTATCTCCATGAAAGTATTGAGATCCTTGACCCGGGTCTGGGCCAGCATGAACTGGTGAATGGGCAGCTCCGCCTTCTCCAGGGCCTCCTTGGCCCCGATGGTCTCGGCCAGATAGGGCTGCAGCGCCTCGTTGTTGATGCGATCCAGCACCGGCGACATGATGAAAAACGACATGAAGAGGGCGATGCCGATCAGCACCTGGTTGGAGGGGCTCTGCTGCAGACCGATGGCCTGGCGCAGGATGCCGAGCACCACGATGATCCGGGTGAAGGAGGTCATCATGATCACCATGGCCGGCAGGAAGGAGAGCGCGGTCATCAGCGCCAGCACCTGCAGGGTCAGACTGTACTCCTGACTGCCATCCGCCATGGTCTTGACGGTGAGTGCAGACATGCCGTCCTGGGCCATCGCCAGGGGCGAGAGCACCAGGGAGAGCAGTGCCAGCCACCCGATCCAGTTAACGTTTTTCATGCTTGCCCATCAGTTTGCCCAGTTGCTCGGAGAACGCCTGAGGCTGGCTCTCGTCCAGCGGCTCCTCCAGGCGATAGAGGAAGTTGACCTGCTGCGGCGTCACCCCGACCAGCAGTTGCTGGCCGCCCACCTTGACCACCATCAGCTTCTCCTTGTAGCCAAGGGGCAGGGTGGCGATGACCTTCATCTGGCCCCCTCCCATCACCTGGGAAAGCTTGCTCTTCTTGAGCAGGAAGCCGAGCACCAGGATGAGGCCGATCACCATCAGGCTGGAGAGCAGCCAGGAGGTGAGGCTGGGGGGATTGGCCCCTACCCCCGGGTTGGCCAGGGCAGGCAGGGAAAACAGCCACAACGGGAGCACACGGATCATTTGAGCTTCTTGATCCTTTCAATCTGGCTGATGACGTCGGTGAGGCGGATACCGAACTTGTCGTTCACCACCACCACCTCGCCGTGGGCGATCAGGGTGCCGTTGACCAGCACGTCCAGGGGCTCACCCGCCACCCGATCCAGCTCCACCACCGAGCCCTGGTTCAGTTGCAGCAGGTTGCGAATGCTGATCTGGCTGCGGCCCACTTCCATGGCGATGGTCACCGGGATGTCCAGAATGGTGTCCAGCTTGCGCCGCTCTTCGGCGCTGATGGGGGCTTCGTCCTTCAACTCCTCCAGGGGGGCAGGCTTGGCTTCGGCCGTGACCTGCTCCTCCAGTGCGGCCGCCCAGGCGTCAGCCATCAAATCCTGCTCGTCATCGGTTCCGCTCATCTTCAATTCCTCAGTGTTGCAACACCTCCCCCGGGGGGAGGATCAATCAGGGTGTTTGTCAGAGATGCTTCGCTCGAGCTCTTCCAGCTCGGCTTCGCCATCAATGCGCACGCCCCCGCGGGTCACCAGATGCATCTCTGTCTTGACCCCGTCAGGGCGCTTGATTTTGTCGGTGATCTTGAGCGCCACGTTCTCCTTGGTGCGCCCCATCTTGGCGTGGAAGGTGGGCAGATCCTCCACAAAGACCAGCAGGTTCTCCGGCATCTCCACCGGGATGATGTCCCCGGGTCTGAGCTCCATCAGCTCACGCAAGGAGAGCTCGGTCTCCAGCAGCTTGGCCTTGAGCTCCACCTTGACGTCCATGATCTCGTCGCGCAGGGCCTTGCTCCAGCGCACGTCGGTATCCCCCTTGTCGCTCTGCACCCCCGCATCCAGCAGTTCGCGGATGGGTTCCAGCATGGAGTAGGGCATGGCCACGTGGAAGTCGCCGCCACCGCCGTCCAGCTCGATGTGGAAGGAGCTCACCACGATCACCTCGGTGGGGCTGACGATGTTCGCCATGGCCGGGTTCACTTCGGAGTCGAGGTATTCAAAGCCCACGTCCATCACCGGCGCCCAGGCATCCTTGTAGTCCTCGAACACCAGCTTGAGCAGCATCTGGATGATGCGCCGCTCGGTGGGGGTGAATTCCCGCCCCTCGATCTTGGCGTGGTAGCGGCCATCACCGCCAAAGAAGTTCTCCACCAGGATGAAGACGAGTCGCGCCTCCATGGTGATGAGCGCCGTCCCCTTGAGGGGGCGGAAACGCACCATGTTCAGGCTGGTGGGCACGAACAGGGTGTGGACATATTCGCCGAACTTGAGCATCTGCACGCCGTTGATGGAGACCTCGGCAGTGCGCCGCATCATGTTGAACAGGCTGATGCGCATGTGGCGAGCAAACCGTTCGTTCACCAGCTCCAGGGTCGGCATGCGGCCGCGGACGATGCGGTCCTGGGAGGAGAAGTCGAACTGGGCGATACCGGGATCCCCGGCAGCTCCCAGCTCCTCCTCCTCGACATCGTCGACGCCGTGCAGCAGGGCATCAATCTCGTCCTGACTTAACAGATCGCTCACGCTTCACCTTTCATTGCATGACAAAGCCGGTAAACAGCACTTGTTCGATTACGGGAGAAGAGACCAGGTCGTTCAGCACCCGGCGGCACTCTTCCAGCGAATCCTGACGCAGCTTCTCCTTGCCCTCGAAGGTCATCAGCTGTTCGGCGGTCGCCGAGCTGAAGACCCGCAGCAAGGTGCCTTCGATCAGGGGAATGTTCTGTTTGGCCAGGGTTTCGTCGGCGGTGCCGCGCACCATCAGCTGGATCTTGATCTGCACCAGCCGATCCCGCTGGCCTCCCGCCACGTTGAACACGAAGGGACGGGGCATGCCCACATAGAGCGAGGGCTGGGGCGTGTTCGCCTCCGGCTTGGCCTCGCTCTTTTCGGCAGCGGGCTCATCCCCACCGGCGAGCATGAACCAGGCGCCGGCGCCACCCCCACCAAGGAGCACGACGGCCAGGGCGACTATCATGATCAGCTTCTTTTTCTTGCCTGCCGCCGGATCCTTCAGCGTCAGTTCGTTATCGTCTGCCATCCCTTGTCCACCCTAGTCTCAAACTTGTTCGGTATCATAAACTTACTTAAGAATGCATCAAGCATAGAAATCGATTCCGGCATCGTTTGCCGATTCCACCAGCAGCGTGAGGTTGCGAGCGCTCCCCTCGGCCTCTCTGCCATCGCTGCCGCCGCCATTTCCCCCCTGTCGCCCCTGGTCACCGAAACCGGACTGACCCTGGGAGGATGACTGCCCCTGCTGCTGGAAGGCTTGCTGCTGCGCCTGTTGTTGCACCACGGTCTGGCCGAGCTGGATCCCCTGCCCTGCCAGCATGTCGCGCAGGCGCGGCATGGCCTGCTCCAGCATCTCACGGGTCTGGCCATGCTGCACCACGAAGTGCACGCTGGCCTGGCTGGAGGCATCCATCTGGATTTGGATCTTCATCTTGATCTTGCCAAGCCCCAGGGGGTCTAGCTGGATCTCCGCCTGCTGCAGCTTGTCCGCCAGCATCAGGTTCACCTTGTGGTGCAGCTGCTCGGGGGCCTCAGGGGTCGCCAGCTTGAGGTGGGGCAGGCTCTGAGGCTCCCGTCTGACGGTCGCCTCGGCCAGCGGTCTGTTCTCGCCGACCTGGCTCTGTGCCTGATGCAAAGGCTGGCTCACCTCGGCGGGTTCACTGCCCTTGACCTCCATCCCCGACTGTTTACCCAGCTCATCGAGCCGGGACTTGTCCACCGCGGGCTTCACCGACACGGCAGCGCCGGCGGCCACCACGGGGGCACTCTCCATCTGGTCCAGGCCCGCCGAGAGGGCCGTCAGGGGGGCCTGTGCCCCCTGGGATTCGTGACGGGCCAGGATCTGCGGCGCCGCCTGGACTGGGGCCGGGTCCTCCGTCGTCACGGGCCGGCTGCTCCCTGCATTCACCGCAGGCTCGGCCCCTGCACGGGCTCCCTGCCCGCTCGCGGCCTCAGCCTGTCTGGCCTCACCGGCGACAGGGGCCTCCTTCTCTGCCCCTGCCGCCGTCGCGGGCGGGGCGGACTCCGGTGTGGCCGCAGGGGCCGGCCCCTGCGCCACCGTCCGGATCACGCCATCGCCATAGGCGCTGGCGGCACGGGAAGCGGTTGTCCCCTGTCCGGCCGACGCCAGGGGATCGGTCACCTGTGCCTCTTGCGATGAGTCAGCCCGGGTGACAGTGGGAGCCTGGGCGTTTTCTCCGGCCACTACTTTGGCGAGCAGGGCGGCACGCTCCTGACCCGAGAGAGGGGGCTCGACCCCCTTGGCATCCGGCTCCGCTCCCTTGCCTGCCATGGGCTGGCGGGTCACCCCGCCCTGGTCGGCCACGGCGGTGTCATCGGCCAAGGGGGGCTCTTCGGCCCCCAGCGGCAGAGCCCCCTGACCGCTCGGCACGGCGCTGGCGCCTTGGGCCGCACCGGGGATGGCCTTCGTTTTGTTCCCTTCCTGCTGACGCTCTGGCGTCATCTGCGACAGGGAGGCGCTCCCCTCTGCCGCCTCCACGCCCTCTGCCATCCCCACGTCCTCTGCCATTCCCACCCCCTCTGCCATCCCAGGCGCAGCGGCGCCAGGCGGCAAGG
>NZ_CAWMFQ010000397.1:0-17266 GCF_963866995.1 Aeromonas sp. ZOR0002
ACCAAAGGAAGGGCGCACGAAAGTAGCGTAAACAAGACACCGATTTTAGGTCGGTGTCAGGTGATAACTAGAACTGTATAAATATTCTCTACTGCTTATTATAACGTAAATGAGAAGTTCAGCGTTTCATTGTCAGATACTCTGCGCATCGCTTTAGCTCTATCCTTATCACCGTAGGTCTTAATTATTTGCTCCACGTCATCATTGAGCTTCGCTGCTGCACCAATAAAATCACCAGGATGTTCCTCGAGATGCGTTTCTGCAACAAGGTGTCTTAACGCATGAATGTTGATACCATGTTGTTTATCATGAGGCATCGTCATCAGATAGGCCTGATATGTCAGTGATATGAAATTATCTGACAGTTTTGATGATATTTCTATATATTTACTTCTTATTTTAAGGTTTTCCTCGTTGTTTACTTGGCTTTGTCGAATGCTACGCCAAGGGAAAAAGATATCAATATCGTCAATTGACTGAACGCCCGCAAAGGTCATGAGATCAAACTCAATATAACTGCGCCTTATGTTCAAATACTCTTTGATCAGCGGGGTAAGCTGTTCTGGTAACTCAACATCAACATCCACGCTATTTTTTGCATTTGCGTTTTTAAGATATCTGTACTTTGTGTTATCGTCACTAACCATCGATGTACCAAAACATGGGATATATAGTTGGAATCGGTTACGCTGACGATGATATGTTATACTTGCATAGTTTTTGTTCTGTGATGTCGCATTAGGGTAAAATTTCAATTCAGTCCAGTTTGCGCTGCGTGGAGATTGATAAAAACTGATTGTTTGTATCAGTCCTGCTCTAAAATACTGCAACGCACGGCCAATCTGAGATGCTGCACTTTTTCTATGCGCCAGCTCTAGTTTTTTATCGTCTGTGTTATTCGAAAGTAAATTTTTTTGCTCAGCATTGGTCTTGTATACTTTTGCTTTATCGAATAACCACTGGCTGGCCCTATAAACCGCATTTCGGCGATCTGACGCAGGTATGTTGAGTAAGAATTGAATGTTCAGTTTCCCTTTCTTGCCCGCTTGGCCGCGACTGTTGATGCCTTTCTCTGCCATCTTAAACCAATTAGGATATTCCTCGATAATAAAATCTAGGTCTTTAAAAAACTCCTCGATTGTTCTGTTACCACGATCGGCACAAAACCTTAGGTAGCCCTTCGAATCCGACCCTCGTTTTACAAAATTTAGCACTCTAGAGAATTGGCTTGTACCCGTTTGCAGTCCTTCCGAATATTCAGCCATAGCCTGCATAATCTCAGGTATTGTCAAGTGATAACTGCTAACAGACATGTAATCAATAGCTAATTCAGTATGACAAAAATGTTGAAATGAAAGTAGCTGACTTTTAAATGCGATAGCAGAGCCGCATTCGCCCTTCGCGTTGATTGTCCATTCATTGTTTCTTCTGTTTTTTTCATTGACTTTTGCTCGTATCTCATAGCGTCGATCTGACCTAAGCTCGTCAGAAACATTTATTATATCTGGTTGTTTTTTGTTTATTTTATATTCACAATACTCATCATAAACCTTCTGTAGATTTGGGTTCAGCGATGAGCTAATGAATGTGCTGCGATTGATAGCGGACCGATCAAGATCTGACGAGGTTTTCCCTCTGCGTTGATGATCAACTTTCCTATGAATCTTATCTAGCAGTAAGTTTTTGGGCAAACTCAAAAATCTTTCAATGAAATTAATGCGAACATCAGGCACTCGCTCGGCAGGGTGTGATGTACCCATCATATAATCGCGCAAAACTTTTGTCGCGCTGCCAATTGCTTGTGGGCTACTTTTCAGAATCGGCCAGGCCTCTGGGCAGTTAGATAATGATGCGTTGATAATTTCACGTGCTACTTCTCTGTATGTAACGAAATTTTTCTTAATATAATTCTGCGTCTTAGGGGTGACCTCATCGAGCCAGAGACGCTCACCATATTTCCTCTGTACTGCTGCTGCCAGAGCCTCACAAAAAGTCATTCGACTGAAATCTATGTTGTTTATCTCAGCGTAGAACTCTGCCAACCGACGCACTCGTGTCAGTGGGCTTCGCGTGTCAGTCTTGCCCTGACGTTCCAGTGTCATTCTTAGCTTTTCTATTGTTTCACTGAGATTTTCTGACAGTGCCTGTTCCAGCTCATCCTCGGACAGCACAATTGATGTTTTCAGTAACATGTTGAGTGCTGTCTGATGGTGTCTATAACGCGAGCTTTCAGTCCTGTCGCTACTCTCGATGCCCTGAATGATCCGTTCTCTCAAATGCCTAATACTCATAATTGCCACTCCATAAAAATACAACAATCAGCCTTTTTGTTCATTATAGTGCTGGAAATCACAATGGCCACACCAAAACGAAAATCATCATAAATCGGCGTTTGACTTATTTAAAAATACTTATATATCAATGTCTTTTTTCTTTTGGAGCGAGTTTCTATGAGGGGGTTCATGATTTTAAAAATTGGCAATACTGCAAAGATTGATTAGGTTACAATCAGCATTAAACATTAAGTTGCGTGATTTACAACAATGATAAATAACTATTTAAAATCAGATGATTAGTGAGTTTTATTGATTTTTAAATCGGAAAAACCGAAGTGGTCCTTCCGTAATTTGTTGTAATTATGGTGTGGGGGATGTAGTTGAAAGGACATTTTGTTGTAAAAGTAAAAGAATAATAAAAACATATAGTTAGATAAACAAGTGTCAACAAATCATATGGTTATAAGTTGTTGATTTGCATGTTTCTTTCTATTTTTACAACAAAATCTCTTGGATTATAGAGAATCACAACACCTGCTTGCCAGAACCCTCTTTATACCAAGCAAAAAGTGGGCTGTCTGCCTGCGTTGTAAATTGTACAACTAAGATGTACTGCACAATGTCTTCTACCTATATTGTGTCTGGCGCGAAAATATGTGACCTAGGAAGCAAAAGTAGTCCACCACCGTTACGCTCTGCGTCGCAGTCCAATCTATTTCAGCCTGGGTGGTGATGGCAGGGTCGCTCCTCATGGTTATTCGCCACTGCACTGGTGGCGGAGTAGAAATGAGAGCTACGGGTTTGTGCATATGATCAAAATGTCTGTTTATGAATTTTAAGAAATGTTAGCCACCCCAGATTGGCAGCACACTCTGAGTTGGTTAACTACGAGTCAGAATACATTTACTGATAATGTGGATATGGCGTGGGATGGCAGATTGGGTGATGCTGTACGACGTGGTGCTGCGACTTATACCGGCCGAGCTAAAATATTTTCAGTGCTTGATACACTGGGCATTACCTGTGCTGTCGAGTTCGAGTACATCAATCTCGGCATCAGCGATTTTTTCAGAATATCTCCCAGGCACAGGGTTGTTGTTTTCAACGGTTTTGTTGTAGTCACAACGAGGGGATTGAGATACCTGCTGGTTTCCTAATCGCCTGTCTGGACGATGCGTTTGTGAGTTGTGACACCGACGATTTCCTAAACAGGCTCTCTCTTCCCTACAGGCCTCATGAGAGGACTGCCTGGTATCATCGCTACTCTGTGAGGGTCGACGGAGCACCGGATGTAGCGTTTGTGGGCAAACTTCTGGCCGAATGCGACGCATCTCCCTAATGCGTCCGATGACAACGAGTATGGTTTCGCCTGGCACTGGCTGGAGCTGACACTGTACCAAACCAGCTCAGGGCGGTTTGCATGCAGTGATAAGGTGAGGTGTTTGGCGTGTTCGAGTTTATTGCAAATCCAGGGCGGGCCATTGGGTAAGAGCAACAGCCATGCTATGGCTATGGCAGCAATGATGCAGGCGAGACCCCAAGGGCTTTTGCGATCAAATAAACTTTTTCAAGGGTTACCCTAGTCTCCCCACGTTCGATTTTTCCCATATGACCACGGTCTATACCAGCAATTAGCGCTAGTTTTTCCTGTTGCATACCTCGTGCAGACCGCAGTTCTCGTACATTTTTACCGAATGCAGTTGCGAGCATCGTCAGCTCAAACTCGTCAGAATCCATGTTATCTCCTCACAAGAGGAGCTATGTTCTACGTTATACGGCGCACTGTACACGGCCATCAGTACACTTGTATAATGACACGGCATATAAGCATCATTTGAGGGTGGATAATGTCCAATCAACAGATCATCCTGAGCCAGGATCAAAAAAGTGGCACAGTGACATTAATTTTTCACAATGCGGATTTCCTAGCCGCAGTAGGAGATTCGCTGAGAGTGGATTCACTCTTACATGTCACTATCAATCAATCCATATATGATGAATTTGTTAAGAGTGTGATGGGTTCGTTTGTTGCTGAGTTTATGGATTTTAAGAAAAATTGGCCGATACCTCAGGAGCTAAGGAAGTGAACAAGTCTCTGATATGAGATGTTTACACTCATATGGAGCTGTATCTTAGAGGGCCATCATTAGTCATGCCTGGTATTCCAGCCAGTCTACAGCCCTTGGGTGAATCACATAGAGCGGCAGTGGCACAAGTTAGAGAGACCATCACGCGCAATCATCAATGCAGAGAAGTGGTCAACCTGCGGACTCGATGCAGTTGATTCGCAGATGTTGCATGAATGGAGTAACAAAAGATGAAAATCATGACCAAAAAAGAGGTCGAGGTAATCAGCGATATTCGCTGTGATGTTTGTGAAGAGAGTTGCCAAACAGAGGGGGCTGTTAGCAATATCGAGTTTGGCACATTGAGTGCCCACTGGGGTTATGGAACTCAGCACGATGGCGAAAGTTACGAGGTTCACCTGTGCGAGAGTTGCTTTTTTCAGGCCATAGCAAATCTGAAAGAGCAGCGGCGAGGTGCACTGATGTTTTCAGAGAAAGGCTATGAACCAGTTGCTGATTTTGGATTGATTAACCGGCACCTTGAACTTATCTGAATAGATTCGATATTGGTCTTTGTGTGCAGTAGAAGCGTGAACAAATCTGGGGGCGTTGAGCCACCCAGCATGCTCATCCCCAAAATATGTACTTTAACGTGGTAAACAACACGATTGCGCCCTCCAAAAAGAGGCTGTGTTTGAGACAAGTTGCGTCAGCCCTGATGTCTGCCAACGGAAGATCACCGCTCTTCGCTCATCGTGGTTTGCCACAGCGGCGGGCGCATTTGTCGCTGGACCTAGTAAAGTAATGCCAACACTGCCTCAGCTTGTTTTGGATTATAACTGGCGTCAATCAGCGTTTTAATCCCCCTATGAGTCTCCATGGGGGCGGGCTTCATTAAGCACCTCTTCAATGTCGGTCAACCCAACATAACATCCTAGCCTAGGCGTTAAGCCAGGATTCCATGCTCGATGCGGCTGATGCGGTCGAGCAGAGCTTGAGCGTGTTCGGGGTATCCTGATGGTTGATCGGACGAACACCTCCTAGGTAACGGGAGACATGACCCTGTGTGAAGCGACATATCAGTACTACAACTTTCAGCACCAGCACAGTGATGGGATACCGCCAGCACAAGCCTGACTGACTGTATTATCTATGGATTGGTCTTGTGCTTTTAGGACAACCCAAGGAGACGAATCCTACTTTGGGGGCCTGTTTTGTGTTGGACATCGCTCAATCACTCTTAGGTGGCTCTTATTCAAGGGCGCGGATTTTACCGGAATGGCTAACCAAAAACTATACAGCCGACACGTCGGAAGCGAACAATCTCTTTGTCCGGGGACGCGGGGTGGGGCGGGCGTGACATGACCACGGGCAGGGAGGGGGCCGTCGCCAGTGCGGGCGGGATCACGATCCCTGTGCGCCGTCACCATTTGGCAGGAGGGGCAAAACGGGTGTCACTATACTCCCAACAGGCCTATCAGAAGGATGTGCGGGATGGAGAGTTCATTTGGTGAGAAAGTGCAGAACGTGCACGCCACCCTCAGGCAGCGGTTTGACAAGTTGAGCCGGGTGGCGATCGCCATCTACGACCCGCAGACGGACCAGCTCAAGACCTTTGCCCACAGCACGGACGGGGGCTCGCCGCTGTTGCAGTACGAGGTCAGGCTGAGCGAGGTGCCTTCCCTGCGCTACCTGGCCGAGCACCAGCAGCCCAGGGTGCTCGATACCCTGGATTCCCTGCTGGGCTCCCCCTCCGAGCACAGCCGCAAAGTGCTGGCGGCCGGGTACGCGTCGAGCTATACCGAGCCGCTGCTGCTCAACAGTCGCTTGTTCGGCTTTCTGTTTTGCGATGCCAAAGAGCCCGGTTACTTCGATGGCGCCATTTGCGGTGAGCTGGCGGCCTATGCCCAGATCCTGGCGGCCATCATCGCGGTGGAGTTCTTCTCCATCCAGACCCTGAACGGGGCCCTGACCACGGTGCGGGAGTTCAGCCGCTACCGGGACGAGGAGACCGCCAATCACCTGCACCGCATGTCGGCCTATTCGCGGCTCATCGCCCGGGAGGTGGCGGCCCATTACCCCTTGAGTGACGAGGAGGTGGAGTTCATTCACCTCTTCTCCGAGCTGCATGATATCGGCAAGATTGCGGTGCCCGACGCCATCCTGCTCAAGCCGGGCAAGCTCACGGCCGAGGAGTACGGGGTGATGAAGACCCACCCCTTCAAGGGGCGGGAGATGATCGCCCTGATGATCCGCGAGTTCGGCCTGGACGGCATCCATCACACCGACATGCTGAAGAACATCATCGCCTACCACCACGAGCGTTTCGACGGTCAGGGCTACCCGGAAGGACTGGCGGGGGAGGCGATCCCCCTGGAAGCCCGCATCGTCGCGGTGGCGGATGTGTTTGACGCCCTCACCAGCGAGCGTCCCTACAAGCAGGCCTGGCCCCTCGAAACGGCCTTTGAATACCTCAAGACCCATGCCAGCAGCCAGTTCGACCCTGTCTGCGTCGCGGCGGCGCTGCAAAGCCGGGAGGCGTTTTGTGCCATCCATCGGCAATATCGGGATCCCGTGATCACCTGATTGCGCCCCTCTCTCCTCCCCGGCTTCTCCCGGATTCCCCTGGGCCCCGTCATCTGATGGCGGGGCCCTGGGGCCCTCTCTCGTTTCATCGCCTTTTGGTGCATCCGGCGCCGGGGGTTGTTCTGCGGCATTGCGGCGGGGCAGGGCGCCGCGGTGAGCGGGGCGGACAACGGGAGGATTGTCCGGGGTACGGTCATAAGAGTGCCTTATAAAGAGAGGCCAGATATTAGCCATATGACTGGCATGAGGCCGCTGGCGGGCACAACATGGCCGGGGCGGCGCCTCTGGCGGCCCGTCCCGTCGCGATGCCGGCTCGGTGGGGGTGTTATGATCATTTCAATAATTCTTGTATAGTTGAAATGAAGCATCCAAGGGGGGAGACCCATGAACAAAGAGATGGCCACCAAGGTCTTTGAATCGCTGGCTTCCGGCATCCGGCTCGAGGTGTGGCGGCTGCTGGTCAAGGCCGGGCTGGAGGGGCGGGTCGCGGGGGAGCTGGCCGGCGAGCTCGACATCGCTCCCAATACCCTCTCGTTTCACCTCAAGGGGATGCTCAACGCCGGGTTGCTGTCGGTGGAGCAGGAGGGGCGTTTTCTGCGCTATCGCGCCAACATCCCCCTGATGCTGGGGGTGATCGCCTACCTCACCGAGGAGTGTTGCGCTGGTCATCCCGAGGCGTGCGGCCTGCTGCCCGCCGGGCCCGGCAGCGCTTCCCGCGTCGAGGGGTCGTCGCCCTGCTGCGGCGAGTCGTAACAGGCCATGCCGGGCTGTCGATGCCCATGCGCCGTGTCATTCATCTATCCAACCTGGGGTGCGAGCGTGGATCGCACCGGGAGTCATCATGTCTGCAAGCTGTGAGGCCAAGGCAGCCCCTGCCATCGGCTTTTTTGAACGTTATCTGACCGCCTGGGTCGCCCTCTGCATCCTGGTGGGCATTGGTCTGGGGCAGGGGTTGCCGAGTCTCTTCAAGGCCATCGGCGCCATGGAGGTGGCCAGGGTCAACCTGCCGGTGGGGCTGCTTATCTGGGTGATGATCATCCCCATGCTGCTCAAGATCGACTTTGGCGCCCTGCACCAGGTGAAGGGGCACCTCAAGGGAATCGGGGTCACCCTCTTCATCAACTGGCTGGTCAAGCCCTTCTCCATGGCCTTCCTCGGCTGGCTCTTCATCCGCGTGCTGTTTGCCGACTGGCTGCCGGCGGATCAGCTGGACAGCTACGTGGCGGGCCTCATCCTGCTGGCGGCAGCCCCCTGCACCGCCATGGTGTTTGTCTGGAGTCGCCTCACCAACGGCGATCCCTACTTCACCCTGTCACAGGTGGCGGTGAACGACCTTATCATGGTGTTTGCCTTTGCCCCGCTGGTGGCGCTGCTGCTCGGGGTCTCCAGCATAGTCGTGCCCTGGGATACCCTGCTCACCTCGGTGGTGCTCTACATCGTCATCCCCGTCATCCTCGCCCAGCTGCTGCGCAAGGCCTTGCTGAGAAAGGGGCAGGCCCATTTTGACGGCGTCATGACCCGCATCCAGCCCTGGTCGGTGGCGGCCCTGCTGCTCACCCTGGTGCTGCTGTTCGCCTTCCAGGGCAACGCCATCATGGAGCAGCCGCTGGTCATCGCCCTCCTGGCGGTGCCCATCCTGATCCAGGTGCTGTTCAACTCCGGGCTCGCCTACTGGCTCAACCGCAAGGTGGGGGAGAAGCACTCGGTGGCCTGCCCTTCCGCTCTGATCGGGGCCTCCAACTTCTTCGAGCTGGCGGTGGCCGCCGCCATCAGCCTGTTCGGCTTTCATTCCGGCGCGGCGCTCGCCACCGTGGTCGGGGTGCTCATCGAGGTGCCGGTCATGCTGCTGGTGGTGCGCGTGGTCAACGCCAGCAAACCCTGGTACGAGGCGGGGCTGAGCCGCTAACCCATTTCTATTCACTTGAGTCATGAGAGACAGGCAAATGAGTGCAATCACCCTCTATCACAACCCGGAGTGCGGCACCTCCCGCAACACCCTCGCGCTGATTCGCAACAGCGGTGTGGAGCCCACCATCATTCACTATCTGGAGACGCCCCCCTCCCGCGACGAGCTGGTGGCCCTGATCGCCGCCATGGGGATGCCGGTGCGCGATCTGCTGCGCAAGAACGTGCCCCCCTACGAGGCGCTGGGGCTGGCAGAAGATCGCTTCAGCGATGACGAACTGATCGATGCCATGCTGGCCCACCCCATCCTCATCAACCGGCCCATCGTGGTCACCCCCCTCGGCACCCGGCTGTGCCGCCCGTCGGAGGTGGTGCTCGATATCCTGCCCGACCCGCAGCAAGGGGCGTTTGCCAAGGAGGATGGCGAGCAGGTGGTGGACGGTCAGGGCAAACGGCTTCGTTGAGCCCCTGCGCGTCAGCGTCTGACCCGCGCCGGGGGGATGCCCTTAACGGGCAGGCGCCAGATCTGCTACTGTGACCTTCGACTCATCACAGAGGGTGGAAACAATGAAGATTCGATTCCTGGTGATAGCCACGGCACTGGCGCTGGCCTCGACCCCCGGTCTGGCCGACTGGGCAAAGCTGAAGGAGGCCGCCTCCGAACTCGGTACCGCGGTGAGCGATACCAGCAAGGAGGCGTGGAAGGGGATCACCGATTTTTCCAAGGAGACCTGGGAGTCGGTGTCCAGCTGGGGGGCCGAGGCCTACAACAAGGCGGGGGCCTGGACGGCAGAGAGCGCGGCCACCGGCAAGGAGTGGCTGACCGCCGCCGACAAGAAGCTCGACACCATGCTCGAGCCCAAGACCCCGGAGGAGGCGAGAACCGCCCTCGATACCATGGCCGATACCGCCCTGGTGCGGCTATTCAACGAGCAGCCCTCGGCCAAGTTGCTGTTTGACAAGGCTTATGGCTATGCGGTGTTCGACTCGCGCAAGTTCTCCCTGATGATCCACACCAATCAGGGGGCCGGGGTGGCCGTCAATCGCACCAGTGGCAAGCACACCTACATGAAGATGTTCGGTGCCGGTCTCGCGGCCGGGATCGGCGGCAAGTTCTACCAGCAGGTGATCCTGTTCGAAGACAAGGCGAGGTTCGATGCCTTCGTCAGCAAGGGGTGGGAAGCCACCTCCGAGGTGGGCGCCGTGGCGGGCAAGGAGAGCGCCGAGCTCACCGCCAAATACAATGGCGGCATGGCCATCTACCAGATTGGCGAGAAGGGGCTGTTGCTTGACGCCAACATCTCGGGCTCCAAGTACTGGCTGGATGATGACCTGAACAAGTGATCCCTGCCGATCTGACTCGTTTTTTCTTGGAGGAGATCGAGGTGCACTCTGTTTAATTGTCGGGACTTGCAGTAAAAAGAGGGCCTTGGGCCCTCTTTTTCATGGGGGCCGCACAGAGTCCGGCGACCAGGAGAGCAAGATGACCCATGAGGCCGAGCAGGATCGGATGGCTGCCCACCGCCGGGAGTGGGACAAGCAGAGCATCTATCTGCGCCTGCAGGAGGGGATCCCGGCCGCGTTCTGGGTCTGGGGGGATCTGGTAGCACCGCTCGAGCCCTGCCTGACACAGAGTGATCAGGGGACATCCTTCGGTTGGGGGGAGGCCGACGAGGCCTGCCTAGCGCTTTCCCATGCCATCATCGCCAGGCTGGTGAGCGTGGGGCTGGTGGCCCCCGAGCAGGCGGGGGAGAAGGCCCGCTACCTGCGCGACGAGGTGCTGGCCAAGCTGCCTGCAGGCGAGCACTACGATCTGCACCTGAGTTACCTGCGGCTGCTGCTGGGCGATCCCCCCGGATCTGCAACCTGATCCCCGGATGGCCGGTGCCCGCCGGCCTGATCGCGCCCCTCTTTTATCCCTGATCTCGAGATCTCGCTCTGGTTGGCACCTTTATTGCTTCAAGCCAGTCAGTGTCAATGATTTGTCTGGGAAGGGAAGATGGAAATTAGCGCAAGCAGCCTGATGCAAGAGATGCAGGCCCTCAAGGTGGAAGCCGGTGCCACGCCGTTGACCCAGCCCGGTCGTCCGGTCAGCTCGGATTTCGGCCAGATGCTGCAACAGGCCCTGGACAACGTCAACGAGTTGCAGGGCACCGCCAACGATCTGCGTACCCGCTTCGATCTCGGCGACAAGTCGGTGGATCTCTCCCAGGTGATGATCGCCGGCCAGAAATCCTCCATCGCCTTCGAGGCGACGGTGCAGGTGCGCAACAAGATGGTCGATGCCTACAAGACCATCATGAACATGCCGGTGTAACTCGGGCCCATGGCGACCGAGCATCATGAAGATGTCAGCAACAAGGACATAAACCGTGGCAACTGATCAAAACGGCGATCTGCTGATCAACAACGAGGGGGCGGCCGCCCTCGACGAGCACGAGCAGAAGAGCTCGGCGCTAGGCTTCCTGTCCAACACCGATGTGTTGCGCCAGATCACCCTGATCCTGGGGCTGACCATCTGTCTGGCCATCGCCGTCTTCATCCTCTTGTGGGGCAAGGAGCCGGAGATGCGTCCCCTCGGCACCTTCACCACCCAGGAGCTGGTCTCCACCCTGGATTACCTGGATCAGCAGAAGATCCCCTATCAGGTGGACGGCAAGAGCGTGCTGGTCAGTGCTGAAAACTATGCGGACATCCGGTTGCGCCTGACCCGCGCCGGTCTGGCCAACAACAGCGACGCCAGCAACGACGGCGAAGCCATCCTGCTCAAGGACTCCAGCTTCGGCGTCAGCCAGCGCATGGAGAGCGAGCGCCTGAAACTGAGCCGCGAGCGTCAGCTGGCGAGCGCCATCGAGCAGTTCCAGAACGTCGCCAAGGCCCAGGTGCTGCTGGCCATCCCGAAAGACAACGTGTTTGCCCGCAACGAACGCAAGCCCAGCGCCACCGTGGTTCTGAGCCTCAAGGGCAACGCCCTGGGCCAGGGTGAGGTGGACTCCATCGTCGACATGGTCGCCTCCGCCGTTCACGGTCTGGAGCCGACCCGCGTCACCGTGACCGACCAGAACGGTCGCCTGCTCAACTCCGGCTCCCAGGATCCCCTCTCTGCCCAGACCCGCAAGGAGTTTGCGATGCAGCAGAAGCAGGAGCTCGAATACAAACAAAAAATTGACGCCATCCTGATCCCGGTGCTGGGGGCCGACAACTATACGGCGGAGGTGGATCTCTCCCTCGACTTCTCCCAGCAGGAGCAGACCCGCAAGACCTACAACCCGGACCTGCCGGCGGTGCGCTCCGAAATGACCATGGAAGAGAACAGCGCCAGCGGCAGCAACGGCGGGGTACCCGGTGCCCTCTCCAACCAGCCGCCCGCTGCGTCCAACATTCCCGAGCAGGCAGCCGGCGGGGAAGGAACCGCCTCTTCCGGCCGTTCCCGCAAGGAAGCGACCCGCAACTTCGAACTGGACACCACTGTCAGCCACATCCGGCGCCAGCAGGGCGGCATTCGCCGCATGACGGTGTCGGTGGCGGTGGATTACAAGGCCATCCCCGGCGCCGACGGTGCCGTGACCCGGGAAGCCCGCAGTCAGGCCGAACTCGATACCCTGCGCCGTCTGCTGAGCGGCGGTCTGGGCTTTGACGTGACCCGGGGGGATACCCTGGAGGTGGTCGCCATTCCGTTCAACCGCCCGGAACTCGAGACCGTTGCCGACATTCCCCTCTACGAGCAGCCCTGGTTCTGGCGCGCAGTGCGCATCGCCGCCTCCGTGCTGGTCATCATAGTGCTCATCGTCACCGTGGTGCGGCCCATGCTCAAGCGCCTGCTCTACCCGGACGCCAAGCCGGAAGGGGAGCTGGACTTCGACAACCACACCGTGCTGGGTGGCGACGACGAACTGAGCCTGCTGGCCGCCCAGGCCGAGGCCGAACCGGTATTCGGTCTGCGGGATGGTCAGCTCAAGCTGCCTGACCTGCACCGTGACGAGGATCTGCTCAAGGCCGTGCGCGCCCTGGTAGCGAACGAACCTGACCTGGCCGCCCAGGTCATCAAAGAATGGGTAACCAAAGATGCCTGAAGAGAATAAAAGCCAGGTCACCGGCAACGACATCACCGAAAGCCAGCGTCTGATCCTGGATCAGATGGGGGGCATGGAGATGGCGGCGGTGCTGATGCTGAGCCTCAACGAGGAGGATGCGGCCCAGATCTTCCGCCACCTCGAGCCCAAGCAGGTGCAGCGGCTCGGCATGTCCATGGCCTCCATGTCGGATTTCAGCCACGATCGGGTGGCGGCGGTGCATCGTCAATTTATCGACGACATCCAGAAGTACACCAACATCGGCATCGGCAGTGAAGACTTCGTGCGCAAGGCCCTGGTGGCGGCGCTCGGGGAGGACAAGGCCAGCAACCTGGTGGATCAGATCATCCTGGGATCAGGTGCCCGTGGCCTCGACTCCCTCAAGTGGATGGATGCCCGTCAGGTGGCCAGCATCATCCAGAACGAGCACCCGCAGATCCAGACCATCGTCCTCTCCTATCTGGAGCCGGAACAGTCCGCCGAGATCCTGAGCCAGTTCCCGGAGCAGGTGCGCCTGGATCTGGTGATGCGCATCGCCAACCTCGAAGAGGTGCAACCGGCGGCGCTGCAGGAGCTCAACGACATCATGGAGAAACAGTTCGCCGGTGCAGCCGGTGCCCAGGCGGCCAAGATGGGCGGCCTGAAGGCTGCGGCCAACATCATGAACTACCTGGACACCAACATCGAAGGGCAGCTGATGGACTCCATCCGCGAGTCGGACGAGGAGATGAGCCAGCAGATCCAGGATCTGATGTTCGTGTTCGAAAACCTCATCGACGTGGACGATCGGGGCATCCAGACCCTGTTGCGGGAAGTGCCCGGGGATCTGCTGCAACGGGCCCTCAAGGGGTCGGACGACCAGATGCGGGAAAAAGTATTCAAGAACATGTCCAAGCGGGCCGCCGAGATGCTGGCGGACGACCTCGAGGCCATGGGGCCGATCCGGGTCTCCGAGGTGGAGGCCGCCCAGAAGGAGATCCTCTCTACGGCGCGCCGCCTGGCGGATGCGGGCGAGATCATGCTGGGGGCGGGTGGTGGCGAAGAGTTCCTCTAAGCCATGGGCCATGGAATGTGCGATGATGTCGGCCCCTGTACCCGGCCCTCGATAGGAGTCTCTTCGGCACATGAATGACAAGAACAGCAAACTGCGCGGCTATCTGAGACCCGAGTCCGACACGGCGCAGATTGAGACCTGGGGCTGGCCAGAGATGGAGACCGAAGCCGAGGTCGAGACCAATGCCCTGGGGCTGGCTCCTGACTGGTATCGTCAGGAGCAGGCCGATGCGGCCCTGCCGGAAGAACAACCCGAAGAGCCCGCCCCCAGCATCACCGCCGAAGAGGTGGAGGCGATTCGTCAGGCCGCCTGGGAAGAGGGGATGCGCGATGGGCGCGAGGCCGGTTTTGCCAAGGGGCTGGAAGAGGGCAAGCTCGAAGGCTTGCAGCAGGGCCACCAGGCCGGGCTGGAGCAGGGCAGGGAAGAGGGACTCGCCATGGGGCGGGAGCAGGTGGAGCTGGAGATAGCCCGCTGGCAAGCCCTGGTCTCACGCCTGGCCACTCCCCTTGGCGAGATGGACGAGGCGGTGGAGCAGCAGCTCATCGCCTTGGTGCAACAGCTCGCCCGCGCCCTCATCCGCCATGAGGCGCAAACCTCCCCCACGCTGCTGCTGGAGGCCCTCAAGCAGGGGTTGGCCCTGCTCCCTGCCGCCGAGCAGGGGGTCACCCTGATGCTGCATCCGGAGGATGTGACCCGGGTAGAGGCCGCCTTTGGCGCCGAGGAGTGCGCCAGGCGCCACTGGCGGCTGCAAAGCGAGCCCACCTTCTCCCCCGGCGATCTGCAACTGGCCACCGAGCTTTCCAGCATCGATCTCACCCTCTCCGGGCGCATCGATCAACTGCTGCGCAACTTCCTGCGTGACAACGCGAGCTGAGCCATGGCCCGGTTCGAACCCGTCGTGCAGCGCCCTGCTGACGGCATCATCAGGCACTCATCGTCGGAGGCGACATGACGGCACCCCTTCTTGATCGGCTGAAAGGCTACCGGGTTCGCGAGCAGGCCCCCATACCACCGGTGGCAGGCAAGCTCACCCGGGTGGTGGGGTTGACCCTGGAAGCCATCGGCTGCCGCGCCGCCATCGGCTCCCTGTGCCGCATCGATACCCAGGATGGGGCCCTGGAGGCCGAGGTGGTGGGGTTTGCCGGGGATCGCCTGTTCTTGATGCCGAGCGAGCAGCTCAAGGGGGTCATTCCCGGCGCCCGGGTGGTGCCCGTCACCGAAGATCACGGCATTCCGGTGGGCATGAGTCTGCTTGGCCGGGTCATCGATGGCATCGGCCAGCCCCTGGACGGGCTCGGCCCCATCCTCTCGTCCCAGACGGTGCAGTTCGCTCAGCACCGCATCAATCCCCTGGCCCGTCGCCCCATCCATCAACCCATGGACGTGGGGGTACGGGCCATCAATGCCGTGCTCACCGTGGGCCGGGGTCAGCGTATGGGGCTGTTCGCCGGCTCCGGTGTCGGCAAATCCGTGCTGCTTGGCATGATGACCCGGGGCTCGGTGGCGGATGTCGTCGTGGTGGGCCTCATCGGCGAGCGGGGCCGGGAGGTGAAGGAGTTCATCGAGGAGATCCTCGGCGCCGAGGGGCGCGAGCGCGCCGTGGTGGTGGCCGCCCCTGCCGATGCCTCGCCGCTGATGCGCCTCAAGGGGTGCGAGACGGCGCTCGCCATCGCCGAGTATTTCCGCGAGCAGGGGCTCAACGTGCTGCTGCTGATGGACTCCCTCACCCGCTACGCCCAGGCACAGCGGGAAATTGCACTGGCGGTGGGGGAGCCGCCGGCCACCAAGGGCTATCCCCCCTCGGTGTTTGCCAAATTGCCGGCGCTGGTGGAGCGGGCCGGCAACGGCAGTGACGGCCAGGGCTCCATCACCGCCTTTTTCACCGTGCTGACGGAGGGGGACGATCTGCAGGATCCCATCGCCGACGCGGCCCGGGCCATCCTCGATGGCCACATCGTGCTGGCGCGGGAGCTGGCGGATGCGGGCCACTATCCGGCCATCGACATCGAAAAATCCATCAGCCGGGTCATGCCCATGGTGACCTCACCGGAGCACATGGAGCTGGCGCGCACCTTCAAGCAGTTCTACTCCCTCTACCAGCAGAACCGGGATCTCATCACCATCGGCGCCTACAGCCAGGGATCGGATCCGCGCATCGACCGGGCCATCATCCAGAAACCCTATCTGGATCAGTTCTTGCAGCAGAAAATGCGCGAGGTCATTCACTACGATGAAGGCCTGCAATCCCTGCAACTGGTGGCCATGCCCCTGATGCGTTGACCGGTGGAGAGCCCTTATGAGTAAAGGATTGACGTTGCTGGCGAGTCGGCTGGAGGAGGCCGAACAGCAGGCCGCCATGGCGCTGGCCAAGGCCCAGCAGGATCTCAAGCTGTTCATGGATCAGCAAAACGCCCTCAACCAGTACCGCCAGATCTACCACCAGCAGTGGACGGAGCGCGGTCTGCAGGGGATCAGCCCCCAGCAGAACAGCCAGTATCACGCCTTCATCAACAAGCTCGAAAACGCGGCGACCCAGCAGTACCAAGGGGTGTTGCAAGTGCGCGAGGCGCTGGCCGAGTGCCGCACCCAGTGGCTCGAAGCCCAGCAGCGGCGCAAGGCGGTCGAGCTGCTGCTGGAGAAGAAGGCGGACAAGGTGCGCCAGAAGGCCCAGCGCCAGGAGCAGAAGATGCTGGATGACTACGCCATCCTGCGTCGTTATCACCAATCTGGCCTGTAATTTGCTTTCTTCCAGTCATGCGAGGCCGATGGGCCAAGCCATGACCGCACGTGCGGCCGTCACCGAATCGTCGTCAGGGATCCCAGCATGATACAGACCCCCTTGATTAGCACTCTCCCCCAGGCGCCTTCTGCCGATGGCAGCGCCACCCTGCTGGCTCCCACCGTCGGGGGCGAAGGGGGCGTGCAGCCGTCAGGCGAGGGCAAGGCCGCCTTCTCGCAAGCCATGGCCATGGCCCAGCTGATGGGCAAGGCGCCAGCCAGCCAGGGCAATCCACCACTCCAGGGGCCCGCCGAGGGCGCCCGGGAGGGGCTTGCCCCGGCTGCCAAATCTTTGGCGTCTGACGAGCCCGCCACCGAGTCCGCGTCTTCCTCGAAGGGGGCGGACGACGAGGGGGAGCTGCCTCCCGACGACTTCCTGCAACAGTTGCAAGCCTCCCTGCGCCAGGATGTGAGCCTGGTGGTGCCCCCGACATCGCCCGCCCTGGCCGGTGAGGCAGCGGCGCCTGTGGACGGCAACCCCTTGCCGCCTGGCGCCGCTGCGGCTGGGATGGCAGAGGGGGTGGGAAT
>NZ_CAWMFQ010000398.1:0-31290 GCF_963866995.1 Aeromonas sp. ZOR0002
TACCCGCCGCGGCCAGCTTCGAGCCGGGTGCTGATCTGCTGGCCCAGCTTGCCCAGGCGCCGCAGACCGCGGTCAACCGGGGCAAAAACGAGGTCAACGAAGACATCATGGGGCTGCGCCTGCTCTGCCTCTATGGCCTCAAGGGTGCCGCCGCCTACATGGAACACGCCCGGGTGCTGGATCAGCAGGATGCCGGGGTCGCCGCCGAATTCCATCGCATCATGAGCTGGCTCGGCACGGATCCCTGCGATCTGGATCCCCTCTTCAAGTGCGCCATGGAGATCGGCCTGCTGAACTTCAAGATCATGGAGATGCTGGATCTCGGTGAAACCACCGCCTTCGGCCACCCCGAGCCGACCCAGGTTCGCGTCACTCCGGTACCGGGCAAGTGCATCCTGGTCTCCGGTCACGACATGGTGGATCTCAAGCTCATCCTGGAGCAGACCAGGGGCACTGGCATCAACGTCTACACCCATGGCGAGATGCTGCCGGCCCTGGCCTACCCCTTCTTCAAGCAGTACCCGCACCTGGTGGGCAACTACGGCTCCGCTTGGCAGAACCAGCAGAAGGAGTTTGCCAATTTCCCGGGCGCCGTGGTGATGACCTCCAACTGCATCATCGACCCGAACGTGGGCAACTACAGCGATCGCATCTTCACCCGCTCCATCGTCGGCTGGCCCGGTGTGACCCACCTGGAAGGGGACGATTTCTCTGCCGTTATCGCCAAGGCGCAAGCGCTGGAAGGCTTCAAGCACGTTGAGCTCGAGCACTTCATCACCATCGGTTTTGCCCGCAACGCCCTGATGCAGGCCGCTCCCGCAGTGATCGACAAGGTCAAGGCTGGCGAAATCAGCCACTTCTTCCTGGTGGGGGGATGTGACGGCGACCGTGCCGAGCGCGCCTACTACACCGAGTTTGCCAAGGCGATCCCGCAGGACAGCCTGCTGCTGACCCTGGGCTGCGGCAAGTACAAGTTCAACAAGCTCGATTTCGGCGACATCGGCGGCATTCCCCGTCTGCTGGATGTGGGTCAGTGCAACGATGCCTACTCCGCCATCCAGCTGGCCCTGGCGCTCGCCGACGCGTTCGAGTGCGGCGTCAACGATCTGCCCCTGACCCTGGTGCTCTCCTGGTTCGAGCAAAAAGCCATCGTCATTTTGCTCACTCTGCTGGCGCTCGGCGTGAAGGACATCCGCACCGGCCCGACCGCCCCGGCCTTCCTCACCCCGGCCCTGCTCAAGGTGCTGGAGGAGCAGTTCGGCCTGAAAGGAACCACCACGGCAGACGCGGATCTCGCCGAGATCCTGGCGGCCTGAGCAAAGATACAGCCTTACACGCTCAGCATGTTGTAAGCCTTTGGCGAGCCTGATGGCTCGCCTTTTTTCAACGCAATTTCCGAGCAAGAGGAGCCTTGCGATGACCTCCACCTCTTTGAGCCTGCGCTGTATAGCCCGCCGGGCAGAGACCCACGACGTGGCGAGCTGGCAATTCGAGCCCCTGGCTGGCGACCTGCCCCCCGTGCTGGCCGGCCAGTGCGTCACCCTGCACACGATGATTGACGGCCAGCCTCACTGCCGCGCCTACACCCTCTCCTCCAGCCCGCAGGATCCTTTCTGGCAGGTCACCATCAAGGATGTGGGGCTGGTCTCTCACCATCTGCACCAGAGCCTGCAAGTGGGGGACGAGATCCGGGTAGACGGCCCCTTCGGCGATTTTCACCTGACCGCGCTCCCCTGCGAGCGGCCGCTGCTGCTCAGCGCCGGCTCCGGCATCACCCCCATGTGGGCCATGCTGCGAGACGAGCTCGCCAAGCGGCCGGACGCCGATATCCGCTTTATTCACAGCGCCAGAACCCCCGGGGATGTGATCTTCGCGAGGGAACTGGCTTCACTGGCCGAGGATCATGCCGGTGTGCGCCATGCTTTAGTGCTGGAGAAAGTAGGGAAAGAGGCGCCAACGGCTCATCCCTGGGTTGGCCGGCTCACACCGGGGATGCTCAAGGAATTGGCGCCGGATCTCTTGAGCCGCCATGTCTATCTGTGCGGGCCCGCCCCCTATATGGCGGTGGTGAGCGAGATGCTGGCCGGGCTCGGGCTGCCCGTCGGGCAGTTGCATCAGGAGTCGTTCGGCCTGCCTGCTGCTACATCGGGCGCGGCGCCAGTTGCGGCCGATAGCGACCACTTCTGGCTGACCCTCAAAAAGAGCGGCAAGAAAGTGAAGATACTGCCTGGCCAGACCCTGCTGGCAGCACTGGAGGGGGCGGGGGAGACCATGATGGCCGCTTGCCGCGCCGGGGTGTGTGGCGCCTGTCGCTGCACCACGGAAGGCGAAATCGCGCGCCAGAGCGTGATGACCCTGAGCGCGCAGGACCTCGAGAACGGGGTGGCGCTGGCCTGTTCCTGCACCGCCAGAGGGGATGTGAGCCTGGAGTATTGACGGGGGTCATTGGTATCCCGAGCTTTTCCCGGGCGGGTCGTGCGGGTAGACTCAACCCCAGTTTCAGCAAAGTACGGGATAAAAAATGACAATTCTGGTGACGGGGGGAGCCGGTTACATCGGTTCCCACACCCTGGTCGAGCTGCTTGGTACCGGGCAGCAGGTCGTAGTACTGGACAACCTCTCCAACGCCTCCCCCGAATCGCTCAAACGGGTCGAGCGGATCACCGGCAAGCCGGTCACCTTCGTGGAAGGGGACATTCTGGACAGAGCCTGCCTGCAGCGGCTGTTTGCCGAGCACAGGATAGCATCCGTGATCCACTTCGCCGGCCTCAAGGCGGTGGGGGAATCCGGCCAGATCCCGCTTACCTACTATCAGAACAACGTGACCGGCACCCTGGTGCTGTGCGAAGAGATGGCCAGGGCCGGCGTGTTCCGGCTGGTGTTCAGCTCCTCGGCCACCGTCTATGGGGATCCGGCCTCGGTACCCCTGCGGGAAGATTTCCCCACCAGCGCCACCAATCCCTATGGCCGCTCCAAGCTGATGGTCGAAGAGATCCTGCGTGACCTCTCCAAATCCGATCCTCGCTGGGCCATCGTGCTGCTGCGCTACTTCAACCCGGTGGGGGCTCACGAGAGCGGCCTCATCGGTGAAGATCCCAACGGCATCCCCAACAACCTGCTGCCTTACATCAGTCAGGTCGGCGTGGGCAAGCTCAAGGAGCTGGGGGTCTTTGGCAACGACTACCCGACGCCGGACGGCACCGGGGTGCGCGACTATATCCACGTGGTGGATCTCGCCATCGGTCACCTCAAAGCGTTGGCCCGCATCAAGAGTGATACCGGCGTCTTCACCTATAACCTCGGCACCGGTCAGGGCTATTCCGTGCTGGAGATGGTCAAGGCGTTCGAGGCAGCCAGTGGCCGTGCCATTCCCTACCAGATCAAGCCCCGTCGCCCCGGCGACATCGCCGAGTGCTGGGCCGAGCCGCACAAGGCCCGTGACGAGCTGGGCTGGCAGGCTGAGCGGGGTCTGGAGCAGATGATGGTGGATACCTGGCGCTGGCAAAGCCAGAACCCGAACGGTTATGGCCCTGCTGCGAAGCCGTGATCAAGGGTCATGGGCTGCTCAGGAACCTCATTTATTCATATAAACTCGGGTCCATGCGCTGCTCTTCGCCTTGCTAACAGCTTCTCGCGACGGCCCATCAGGCCTGATGGTTTGCAGCCTGAATAGCAAAACGCCCCGGCATGCCGGGGCGTTTTTTCATGAACAACGCGCGGGTTACTGAATGCTCTTGCCGGCGCGGACATCCTTGATGATGGCCTTGAGGCTGGCCAGATCCCGCGGTGCGCCGCGCAGGATCTGATCGCCGATGATGAAGGCCGGGGTGCCGGAAATGGCCATGGCTTCTGCCAGCGCCCGGTTGGTACCCAGATTCTGATCGATGCTGCCGTCCTTGATCTTCGCCTCTACCTTGCTCCAGTCCACGCCGGCGGCCCTGGCGACGTCTTTCACCTGGGCTTCGTCGGAGAGGGGCCCCTGATGGGCGTACAGCTTGTCGTGGAAGGCCTGGTATTTGTCGGGCTGGCCGAGCTTCACCGCCAGCGCCGCGCGGGCGGCGTAGTAGGAGGTTTCGCTCAGGATGGGGAACTGCTTGTAGATGTAGCGGATCTCCTTGTCCTCAGAGAGCAGTTGCTGAATGAGGGGATGAGCGCGCTTGCAGTAGCCGCAGTTGTAGTCGAAGAACTCCACCACCGTCAGGCTGCCCTTGGGATTGCCGCTCTCGGGATCCTGGTTGGCGAAGAGCTGCTTGGCATGGGCTTCTATCAGCGTCTTGTCGTTCTCGGCCTGCTGGCTCTCCTGCTTGGCACGCAGGGCGTTGGACATCTCGACCAGGATCTCCGGATTCTTGACCAGATAGTCGCGCACGATCTGCTCGACATCGCTCTTGGTCAGCTCGCTCGCCTGCACGGGCGCCGCAAGCAGGGTCGCGCCGGTCAGGGCGGCGAACAGGGCATGTTTGATTCTCATAAGTCCATCTTGCTGGGGATGTGGTAGTGGCCCCTATAGTGGGTGAGTCTGTTTTCAAGTCAAGCCATCCGCTTGAAAAAGCACGGTTTGCAGCGGTTTTGCCGGTTTTGTGCGCCAGATAGCCCAATAAATGGGCAAACAAACGGAGTAGGGATTTACAAGGGCTGGGGGCATGGGTAATATGCGTCGCACTGCTGCGGAGGGGTGGCAGAGCGGCTGAATGCACCGGTCTTGAAAACCGGCGATGGGCGACCATCCGTGGGTTCAAATCCCACCTCCTCCGCCATCTATATAGCCCAACTGATTTATTCAGTTGGGCTTTTTTGTGTCTTCGGTTTTGGGTATGCCGCCGTGTGCCCGGATTTAGTTGGCCATCGCGATCACTCCCAGGGCGTCACATTGGCGTACTTGTATTTGGCGTAGACGGGCTGGCCGTTGTAGGAACTGGGCGGGAAGCTCGGGTTGGCGCTGATCCAGTTATTCACAAACGTCTGCATCCAGCTGGTGACGGGGCGGCTCTCGCGGCGCACGCTCACCCATTTGTTCTGGGTGCGGCTGAAGACCTGCCAGGTGACTCCCGCCTCGTCGATGTTGAAGGCGTAGCGCTCCATGTTCCAGATGGAGATACCATACTTGCCCAGGTCGATGTCCTGGGGATACTGACGCCCCTGGATCCAGACGTTGGTATGGAGCAGGTTGGTGCCCCCCATCAGCTCGATGTCGACTTCATAGTGAGAGCTGGTGCCTGCATCTCCGGTATAGGTAAAGAAGGAGCTGATGGTGCCGGGCACCGATCCTGCCTGCATCTGCACCTCATAACGACCCTTGCGGGTGTAGTTGTAGGTTCGCAGCTCAGCGCAGCTCTTGTTTCCTTTGTCGGATTTCGCATGGAGGATGGCCGTGCCGGACTCCATCCAGACGTTGGCGGCGCGCCAGGTGCAGTCAAATTCTGACCCGCCATTGCGCCAACCATCAGAGACCTGCCAATCCTGATTGCTCCACCACCATGCCGATGCCTGAGTGGAATATAATCCTCCCGCCATCAGCAATACTGACATCAGTCCAAGTTTACGCATATTGTCCACATTCCTGTGTGTTTATTAATGAGTGTTTTATTGATGACTACAAGCAGCATCAGAATAGCCATAAACAGATGTTGAAACTTATACTGGTATCGCGTCATGACAGTTTCATATTTTTGAAATTGCCTGAAAAAGGTATGAAAGACATGACGGCTGGCTGGTATAACCAGAATAAAAAAAGCCACCGTATATAACGGTGGCAAAAGCACGGACTCCCGATCCGATGAGTTAAAATCAGCTGGCTTGGCGGCGATAGATCTCGACCAGTTCGGTGGCCAGTTCGCGGCACAGAATGGAGGTCATCAGGTGATCCTGGGCATGTACCATGACCAGTGTCATCTTGGTCTTGCCTTCGCCCTCATCGGCTTCAATCAGTTTGGTTTGTACGGCATGGGCAGCCTTCCCCGCGTCGGTGGCCTGGAGCAGCAAGGCATCCGCTTCGCTGAACTGGCCAGCACGAGCCTGACGCAGGGCTTCGAAACAGAGACTGCGAGATTGGCCGGCATTGACGATGATGCCCATGACTGCTTCTTCAAGATCCATCATTTATGACTCCTTAAAATCCATTATTACGAGAGACGTTGGCGAACCATTCACCACTTTTCTTGACGGTGCGCTGCTGGCTTTCCAAATCAAGGCTGATGAATCCATAACGGTTCTTGTAGGCATTCATCCAGGACCAGTTGTCAATAAAGGTCCACAGGTGATAACCACGGCAATTACTTCCTTCGGCAATGGCGGTATGAATCCACTGGAGGTGGCCGCGAATGAAGTCGATACGATAATCGTCTTTTACCTGACCATCTTCACCAATGAATCTGTGCTCCCCTTCGACACCCATACCATTTTCGGAGATATAGCTTGGGATATTTCCATAGTTATCGCGCAGGTTGATCAATATGTCATAAATACCGCGCTCATATATTTCCCAGCCGCGATAAGGGTTCATTTTGCGGCCTGGCATCTCGTAATTCTCAAAGAACCAGTCAGGCAGGAAAGGGGAGTCCGGGTTGATGGCCGTCATGCGTGCCTTCACTCGCCGCGGCTGGTAGTAGTTGATGCCGAGCAGATCGATCTTGCCGGCGGCCAGCAGTTCGCAGTCGCCGCTTTGCACCACGGGCATCTGATCGTGCTCGCGCAGGATATCGATCAGCTCCTGGGGATAAACCCCCTTCACCGCAGGATCGAGGAAGGCACGGTTGAAGAACAGGTCGGCAATGAACGAGGCCTTCAAGTCTGCCGGGTTTGAAGAGCGCGGATAGGAAGGGGTCAGGTTCAGGACGATGCCGATCTGACCGGGCAGGGAGAGTGTGCGATAACGCTTCACCGCCAGACTGTGGGCCAGCATCATGTGATAGGCCACCTGTGCTGCCCGTTTGAAGTCCATCTGGTTCGGGTAATGGAAGTCATACAGATACCCTCCTTCCACTACCACAACGGGTTCATTGAAGGTCATCCAGCAGGCGACGCGATCACCGAACAGTTTGAAGCAGAGCGCTGCGTACTCGGCATAAGCCGCCACGGTTTCGCGGCTCTCCCAGCCCCCCTGCTCCTGCCAGTACATCGGCATGTCGAAGTGGAACAGGCCGATGAAGGGTTTGATCCCCTTGGCCAGCAGCTCATCGATAACCTTGTTGTAGAAGTCGACGGCCTCCTGATTGACGGTGTGGCCATCCGGCAGCAACCGGGCCCAGGAGATGGATGTGCGGAAGCTGTTGTGGCCAATCTGTTCCATCAATGCGATGTCTTCACGATAACGATCGTAGAAGGTGGAGGTGTTGGCCGGGCCAACCTGGCCGTGGAAACGGTGTGGCTCCGTCTCGAACCAGTGATCCCAGATGGTCGGTGCCTTGCCGCCCACATTGGCAGCTCCTTCCGATTGTGCGGCCGACGAGGCGCTACCCCACCAGAAGCCTTCGGGGAATGTATATTGCATTGCAGTTTCCTCTTGATGACCGGCGTGCAGGCGGCGTGGCGCCCGCACGCCTGGCGCTTACGCCTGACTCTGAATCGGTGTGATTGTGTCTGCTTTTTCTGATCTGGCGGCTTCTTCCGCTTCAGCCGTCTCGGCTTCCTGCTTGAGCAGGGTGCGTTCGTAAGCCCGCACGAAGGGGTAATACATCAGGGCGGAGATCCCCATGCAGATGAAGCACATGATGACCGGACTGAAGGCCCAGTTGGTCGCCCAGGAGGCGCCGATGGGGGCCGGCGTGGTCCATGCGGTCAGCATCACGACCTTCTCAACCAGACCCAGATCCACCGCGAACCAGGCCAGGATGGCGTTGATCACCGGCACCAGGATGAAGGGCAGGAAGAAGACCGGGTTCATAATGATGGGAGCACCAAACAGGATCGGCTCGTTGATGTTGAAGAACCCGGGGACCACGCCCATTCGCCCTATGGTGCGCAGGTGCACGGCGCGGCTGCGCATCAGCAGGAATGCCAGTGGCAAGGTGGAGCCCACGCCGCCGATAAAGAGGAAATGATCCCAGAAACCGGGCAGGAAGGTGTGGGGAATGGCTTGGCCGGCGGCCAATGCGGCCTGGTTGCTGGCCAGGTTTGCCATCCAGAAGGGGTTCATGATGCCGGTGACGATCATGGTGCCGTGGATGCCGGCAAACCAGAGGATCTGGCACAACAGCACAGCCAGCAAGACGGCAGGCAGGCTGTCGGAAGCCGCCACCAGCGGTTTGAGCATGGACATGATCGCCTCGGGCAGGATCATGCCTGTGGTTTCCTGCAGCAGCATGTTGAAGGGGTGCAGGGTCAGGATAATCGCCAGGACCGGGATCAGCACCTCGAAGGAGCGCGCCACCCCCATCGGCACCTGCTCGGGCAGACGGATGGTGATGTTGTTGCGCTTGAGCCAGGCGTAGACCTCGGTCGAATAGATGGCACAAATGAGAGCGGTAAAGATGCCCTGACCGGAGAAATACTGGGTGGAGATGGTGCCGTCTTTATATTGCGCCGCCACCAGCATGAACGACATCAGGGAGAGTAGACCTGTGGTGATGGGGTCCAGGGAGTATTGCTTGGCCAGGCTGGATGCGACGCCCACCGAAATGAAGACCGTCATCAGCCCCATGCTCATGTTGAAGGGCAACATGAGTTCGGCACGATAGGTGTTGGAAAAATCGAGCCAGGCTCTGGCAAAGCCCCAGGTGGTTTCGCTGGAGATGGGTGGGAAGATGAAGACCAGCATGAAGCTGCCGACGATCATGAACGGCAGCGCGGCAATAAAACCGTCACGGATGGCCAGAACATAGCGTTGCTGGCCCAGTTTTCCTGCCAATGGGCCGATCCGTTGTTCGATCAACTTGACCAGCATCCCATAGAGTGAACTCATAGTGTGTGTCCTTCCTTGTGAGCACGCTTAACCAATCAGGGAGAGGGCGTAGTCCAGCACCTTGTCGCCGCGCTGCATGCCGTAATCCATCATGTCGATAGGTTGTACCTTGATGCCGTGAGCCGCCGCCTTGGCTTGCAACTCCGGTTGCATGTACTTGATCTGCGGTCCCAGCAAGACCACCTGGTAATGGGGCATCTGGTCATCGAACTCCGATGCGCCAAAAGCCTTGATCTCGGCAGCCAGGCCCCGTTTTTCGGCTTCTACCAGCATTTTTTTCACCAGCAGGCTGGTGGACATCCCGGCAGAGCAGCACAACATGATTTTTTTCATGATCATTCCTCAGTTATTAAGCTGGGCTCACTATAGATCGATGCAATAAAGTGGGAAATCGATTTCATGAGTAGGGTTTTGTAATTGTGATCGCGATCACTTGATGGATATCTGGCATAAGGCCGATAAAATAAAACATCGTTATTTATCAGTTAATTGTAGTTGTTTTTGTGATGTGGTTTGCGCCATGTTTATTCGACTTGGCATTTTGAAATATCGATTTCAAATCTGTCGTGGTTTTCATGCTGCCCCTGCCCCCTGCATGATGCAGGGGGCGCTTTCTGCATGGTGCCGATCCGGCGCCCATGCCAGCAATCCTGGATAACCGAGCCCATCGCCGTGCTCCTTCACCCCCTGGTGGCAGGGGGTCATGGTGGCGGTTAAGGGGCTCTGTACAGTGTCTTGCTCAGATGGCGGGCTCAGCCTGGGGTTGCCTTGTGGTTCTCGCTGAGGGTCACGAGACCCGATTCAGGAGCCGGGTATCCTGCTTTCCCGCCTTCTTCGCGCGCGGGGCACTGTAGAAGAGGCGGGGAGCGGGTGATGCCCAGATGGCGTCAGCAGATCTGATGGCAAATGAGGGATCAAGTGGATGCGCAAATAAGGTGGCCAAGAGACGGACATGTAAAAGGCTGGGTTGCGAAGGTGCGGTCAGATGCAATGAAATGATCGATAAGACAGGGTTCTGCTGCCGTCAGCCTCTGAATGATGACGGAAAAGGGAAACGGAAAACGTAGAGTGGAGGGCGGCGACAGGTGCGGGAGCTGTCCTGGGCAAGGTCGGCAGGAGAGTAAAACAATGCTCCGTCACGGGGACGGAGCATTGGAAGGGTGATCAGCGGGTCAATCCACCTTCATCCAGCACGCTGACAGCCCAGAAGAAGGGAGCATTCGAGTTGATGGTAACTTCGTTCAGTGTCCAGGCTCCTATCTCGTCTTTCCAGCAGGTCTGGCCGGTGCACTTCCCTTTCATAGTGGATGCAACGGGATCGCTGAAGTTGATGGAGTTGGGGCCCCCAGACATTACTCCTGGCGGAACCAGGGGGGACGCGGGATCAGCTGGGTGTGCCCAGAACCTGTGGTGCGGATTCTTCAGCGGACGACTGCCGTAGCCCGACACATAGGACTGGTCGAGCGGGTTGCGGCCCAGCACGTAGTCCATGGCGTCAGACATGGCCTGCAGGTATTTGCGCTCCCCCGTGAAGTCATGCGCCAGCCCGAGGAAGATGCTGCGATTCATCAGGTTGGAGTTGGAGCCCCAGGGGTATTCGGTGGCCTGATAGGGGATAAGGTAACCCTCTGTCGCCACGCTCTTCTGGTAGCCGTCGGCGGCGGCGATGATGGCGGCACGCGCCTTCTCCACGTCCTGCTTGCCCAGCTTGTTGGGCACCATGGCCAGGGTGATGGTTCCTGCGCTGCTGAGATCCTGCCAGTAGAGATCACCGCTTGCGCTGCGATCACCCTTGGGGGCGGCCAGATAGAGAGGGGACTGCTGGAAGGCCTGCTTGTACTCGGCCTTGCCGGTGGTGGCGAACAGCTCGGCGGCAGCCCAGTAGAATTCGTCCTTCAGGTTGGTGTCATCGTAGGGACCGGATCCCACAAAGTTGTCATAGGCATAGACGTCCGGATGATGGTTGGCCGCCTTCCAGGCTCGCTCGGCTGCCTGCAGGCTGCGCTGTGCGAAGGCCGGATCCAGATCTTTCCATACGCGGGCAGACTGGGCGGCGGTGGCAGCCAGATTCAGGGTCGCAGCCGTGCTGGGGTGGCTCAGGAAACGGGGCTGTGGATCCTTGTGGGGCGGGAGCGGCATCCCGGTCCAGGCTTCATCGGCGACCTTGTGGAAGACCATGCCTGAGGCATCGATCTCGGTCAGTTTCAGGCTGTCGAGCTGCTTGGACTGATCTCCTACCGGTACCCAGGCCTTCTTGCCTTCGGGTACCTGCATGGCGAGGAAGAACTCCATCATCCAGCGGGATTCGTCCAGCAGATCGTTGTGGCCGTTGTGCTGTTCCGGGATTTTAGCCTTGCCGTCGGCAAAGGCGCTCTTGTCACCCTCTTTCGCCAGTTGCTCTCGTTCATAAAGGTTCATCAAGGTCCATACCGAGATGCCGCCATTGACCACGTACTTGCCCTGATCGCCAGCGTCGTACCAGCCGCCGGTCACATCCAGCGTGAAGTCACAACCTGGCCACTGGTTGCCCTTGGCATCCTGTTTGTTGAAGCAGGTTACGTTCTCGGGCTTGTGTCCTGCCGGGCGAGCGAGATCGGGGCGCTGGACATATTTGGCCTCGATGTCGATGCCGCTACGCTGCTGATAGAAGAAGGAGAGGGCATCGAATTTCATGGTGTGATAGATGTCATCACCGATGCTGAACGGATGGCTCTTCTGGCCTGCGACCTCCAGCACCAGGCCGGTGGCCGGGGCGGTGACCTGACTGAAGTCGGCGATCTGCACATTTTCCCCGGAGGCGGCATTCAGGCCAAAGGGCGTGGTCTTGCCTTCGGCGATGGCCTCACCCTGGGCATTGCGCAGGGTCCAGGGGAGCGCGTCCTTGCTGTCGGTGGCGATGGTCGCCCGTTTCAGAGCCTTGCTCAGATAGCCGACCTGGTTGACGCGCACGCTGCCCAGCTCCGATTTCTTGATCAAGGAGGGGCCCGATAGCGTGGCTTCACCGATACAGACAGTGGTCGGTGTCTGGGTGCCCATCTGAAGTTGGAACTGGGTCTTCTCGTCAGTGGCAGAAGGTGTGAACTGGATATCGAACGGTTTGGGCGTGCTGCCGAGGGCGAGGTCCTGCACCATGTAGTTGGTGTAGGGGGCGCCATCATGCTGGATCAGGGCCTTGACGTTGATGTCGCTCTTGGCCATGGCAGTGAAATGGAGTTTGTAGGTTTGCCCCTGCACCAGGCCGAGATTGGACTGACCCAGGATGACATCCCAGGGATTGGAGCCCGACTCGGTGAAGGTGATACAGCCCATCTGGTTCTCGGCGTTCAGGGTCCCCCCGGCCGTCCACCATCCATCGGTTCCCTGGAAGCCCCCATTGGTCAGCAATTCACCCACAGGTCCGGCAGATGCCGAGGAGGTCGCTGAACCAGATGCTCCTGCGCTGGGCAGGGAGCAGCCATGCAAGCCAATGACGCAAGACATGGCAAGCGTCAGGGCACTAAGCCGAGATGTTTTCATTGTTACCCCTTTGATCACAGACGGAAATAATGGCGTCGATTTTCGCACTCACGCAGAAAATGACCGAGTCATCCTGCGGCCCGCATTTCACTGTCAAGATTCACACACAACCCCTGAGTGGAAATCGATTTCACGATTCAGGTAACAGTAAATTTTTTGGCAGATCAAGTTTGCTTTTATGAAATGTGATGGAGACGGCAAATTTTCGTTTATTGATATATTCATGCACTTGAATTGAATTCCATTGAATCCTTTCAACATTCCTCTGACTCCCCAGCCGTTTGGCCATATCGGTGTCGTTCCAGGCAGCTCATGCGGCAAATCAACGTGATTGACTGCATTTAAATTATTGTTTTGATTTTATTTTGTTGATCTTCCTGCAATGAGTCTACCCGTTCTCTCTGTTCCTTCCTGGGTATTCTGCTGATGAGACACGCCCCCGAGTTTGTGAGTTGCATCACTATTTTCTCTTTCAGCGGGATCTTTGTCATGGCATGACAAAGATACTGCTGGAATGACGAAGAGATTTCTGTTTACCATTTAATATTCTTGCAATCGATTTCAAATTAGACTGTTTTTCAAGACGACTCGCCATGAACGATGAGTCCAGGCGATGAACGAGAACATCCGGAGAGTCATAAGGAAAATGCGTAAAACTACAGGTCTCACCAGGTCTATGACCTGCCTATTCGTGGGGTGCGGCATCTGGAGTGCCGGGATGGCGGATGAGTTGTCGACCATGCCCTATTTTTCCACCTGGCCGCAGATCCACAGCGCCATTGCCAGGGACGAGGGGATGGAGCGCCAGATCCAGGCTCTGCTCTCCCGGATGACCCTGGAGGAGAAGGTGGGCCAGATGATCCAGCCCGACTTTCGTGAAGTGACACCTGAGGAGGTGACGCGCTACAAGATTGGCTCCGTCCTCAACGGAGGGGGGGGCTGGCCCGGCAACAACAAACACGCGTCGGCCCAGGACTGGGCACACCAGGCCGACACCTATTGGCAGGCGGCGGAAGCGGGCTTTGAGGGCAGGGGGTATCGCATCCCCTTCATGTGGGCGACCGATGCGGTGCACGGCCACAACAACGTCTTCGCGGCGACCCTGTTCCCGCACAATATCGGCCTGGGGGCGGCGCGGGATCCGGATCTCATCTACCGTATCGGCCAGGTGACGGCGCGGGAAGTGGCCGCCACCGGGCTGGATTGGACCTTCGCCCCGACGGTGGCGGTGCCGAGGGATGATCGCTGGGGCCGGACCTATGAGGGCTATTCCGAAGATCCCGCCATCGTCTATCACTATGCCGGCGAGATGGTGCGTGGCCTGCAAGGTTCCGCGACGGATCTGCGCGGCCAGCGCCATGTCATCTCGAACGTGAAACACTTCGTGGGGGACGGCGGTACCCTGAACGGGGTCGACCGGGGTCAGAACTTCTATTCGGAAGAGGACCTGCGCAACCTGCACGCGGTGGGCTACTTCTCGGGGCTGGATGCCGGTGCCCAGGTGGTCATGGCTTCGTTCAACAGCTGGCACAACGAGCTCAACCGCGACGTGCTGCCAGAAGACGGGGTTGAGTACAACGGCAAGCTGCACGGCAGCCGCTATCTGCTGACCGACGTGCTCAAGGGCAAGATGGGCTTTGATGGCCTTGTCGTCTCTGATTGGAACGGTCACAGCGAGATCGCCGGTTGCACCATGGGGAGCTGCCTGCCTGCGGTGCTGGCCGGGGTCGACATCTTCATGGTCACGGCGCGCAAGGACTGGATGGAGTTTCGCCAGAGCCTGCTCGATGGCGTGGCGAGCCGGCAGATCCCGATAAGCCGGATCGACGATGCCGTGACGCGTATCCTGCGGGTCAAGATGCGGGCCGGGCTGTGGGAGAAACCCATGCCGTCGGCCCGTGAGCTGGCGGGCAAGCAGGGTGAACTTGGTGCCGTGACGCACAAGGCGCTGGCCCGGGAGGCGGTACGCAAGTCGCTGGTGCTGCTCAAGAACGAGGGCAGGATCCTGCCCCTGAGCCGGCAGAGCCGGGTGCTGGTGGCTGGAAGCGCCGCCAACGATCTGGGCAAGCAGGTGGGGGGCTGGAGCCTGACCTGGCAAGGCAGCGAAAACGGGCGCGGTGATTTCCCCGGTGCCCAGAGCGTGCTGGATGCGGTGACCGCCACCGTCGGTGCGGATCATGTGCAGGTGAGCACGGGATCCGGTGAGTTTGCGGGAGCCAAGCCCGATGTCGCCATCCTGGTCATGGGGGAGGATCCCTATGCCGAGTGGTTCGGCGACATTCCTGACAACAAGACCCTTGCCTATGGGGATCTCAAGAGCAGCTATCACGAGGACCTGTTGACCCTCAAGCGGCTGAAGGCGGCCGGCATCCCCGTGGTGACCGTGCTTTTCTCCGGACGTCCGCTCTACGTCAATGAGGAGCTCAATCTCTCTTCCGCCTTTGTCGCCGCCTGGCTGCCGGGCACCGAGGGGGAGGGAATCACCGATCTGCTGTTCAGGGATGCCAAGGGCAAGGTGGCCCATGACTTCCAGGGACGCCTCTCCTTCTCGTGGCCCTTCAGCAAGTGCGCCACCACCATCAATCGCACGCCCACCCATATCCCGGGCTGGCAGCGTCCAGCCTTCGAGCAGGATCCAGCGGGTGAGTACGCACCGCTCTTCCCCTATGGCTACGGGCTCAGCTACGGCAAGCCTTCCCCTGTGGCGGCCCGGGTCAGCAACCTCAATACCCTGGCCCTGGATAAACGCACCTTCGGCTGCAACGAGAGCGACCCCGCCAAACTGAGCGCCGCTGACAAGGTGCTCGAGCTGTTCGGGCCAAAGGCGGGTGAAGAACACCGTCTGCGCATGGGGGATGCCAGCAACTGGACGGGGACTGAAGTCTCCGGCAACAGCGTGACCGAGATGACCTTCATCAAGGTTCAGCCCATCGACTACCTGCGCCAGCAGGATGCGCGAGCGGTCACCTTCCTCGGGGCGGACAAGCCGGGTGTCGACTCCGGGGCCACGATCCAGTTGCAGACCACCCAGGTCAAGGGGGCGGATCGTCGCACCTACCTGAAGGGCGAGAGCGAGCTGCAGGTGACGCTGCGGGTGCAGCAGGCGCCAGCGGGGGACATGACGCTGGGGCTGCAGTGTGGCTGGCCCTGCGGCAAGTCCATCGAGATTGCTCCGGCCTTGCGCCAGTTGCCCCCGCAGAAGTGGGTGACCCTGAGTCTGCCCCTGCGCTGCCTCGAAGAGGGCATGGACTTCGCGAAGGTCAATACCCCCTTCATCCTGGGCACCAGTGGACAGGCACGCATCGACATGGCGACCGTTCGCTGGGTACCGGCTTCTCTGCTGGGGGCCTCAGGGGAAGTGGTCAGGCTCGATTGCCAGGGCAGGTTGAGTCGATAAGCCGTCAGCCAGATGTACCAGGATGCCTGTCGGGCTCCTGGTGCCTTGATAACCGGCTCCGCCCCGATGCGGAGGGAGAGGTGGGAGAGAAGGATGTCGATCGTACAGCGGATCAGATTGGGCTTTACGCTGCTGCTGGTCCTGTTGCTATTGCTCGGGGCCATCAGTTACCTGAAAACGACCTCCATTCACGGTCGTTTCCAGCAGGTGACCGAAGAGGCGACGCCTCAGGCCCTGACCGCCAGCCGGCTGCGCGCCGCGTTGCTGATGGCCGACAGGGACAGCCTGGCGCATCTCGCCATCTGGGAGACGTCGGCGCTCCCCGAGTCCCGTCAGCGTGTTGCCCAGGACAAGGTCCGCTATGAGCAGCACATCAAGGCATTCGCGGCCCTGACACTCGATACCGAGAGTGAGCGGCAACTCGCCCGGGTCACCGACCAGGCCCCCCGGCTGTTTACCATCTCTGAGCAGTTGATGAGCCTGCACGAAGAGTCGGTCGAGCTGGAGCGGGTGCTCGCACGGATGCGGAGCGAGCTGCTGCACCTGGACGACAACTACCGTTCGGCGGCAGACCTGCTGGTGCGTTACACGGCGGGTCGGCGCTCTTTGCAGAACAAGGCGGAGCTCATCACCAGCGGTATTGCACGGGATCTCAAGCTGATCCTGCGTGCCGACGGCAACACGGATCTGGTGGCGCTACAGGGGGTGCTGGCCAAAGACATCGACATTGCGAACCAGCGTCTGGAGCGGATTGTTGTCCCTGATGACGTCAAGGCCAGGTTCACCCGCCATGTGGCGCGCATTCCCCAGCTGGTATTTGGCGACAAGGGGCTGATTGCCACCCTGGTGCGCCGTCAGCAAATCAGCCAGCAACTCCATGGCTTGCGTGAACAGCAGGAGGCGCAGAGCCACCAACTGGGGGAGGTCCTGGACAGGCTTATCGCCATCAGCAACCAGAGCATGCAGGAGGACAGGCTGAGTGCCGACGTCGCGGTTGACAGCGCCCGCACCTGGATCGTGATGGTGGCCCTGTGTTCCGTGCTCATCGCCCTCATTGTTGCCTGGAGTACGGCCCGCAGCATCCAGGTGCCGCTGGGGCGGATCAATCGGGTTCTCGGTCTGATGGCACAAGGGGACATGACGCTGCGAGTACGCTACCCCGCCAGGAACGAGCTTGGTGAGGTCGCGAATTCCATCGACCAGCTGGCCCACCACACCAAGACGCTCCTGATGGAGGTCCAGAGCGGCTCTGAGTACCTGGTGAGCGAGACGCGCAAGACCGCGGAGATCGGCGAGCAGGTGATGTCGCAGGTGCAGGCGCAGAAGGCCCAGACCGATCAGGTGGCGGCCGCCATCTTCGAGCTGGAGACCAGTGCGACCGAAGTGGCGCGCTCGAGCGATCATGTTCGTCGGGAGGTGGGGGAGGCCAATGACGAGAGCCGGCGCGGACGTCATCTGATGCAGGCCAATCGGGATGGCATCGAGCAACTGGCGACCGACATCGCCGGGGCCATGGCGATCACCCGCAAGCTCGAAGGCTACAGCAGCAACATTGGCAACATTCTCGAGGTGATCCGTGGCATGGCTGAACAGACCAACCTGCTGGCCCTCAATGCGGCCATCGAAGCGGCCCGTGCCGGGGAGGCCGGGCGGGGCTTTGCGGTGGTGGCCGAGGAGGTGCGGGCGCTGGCTACCCGTTCACAAGGGGCGACCCAGGAGATCCAGGTGATGATCGACAACCTGCAGGGATGCGCCCGCGATGTGGCGAGCGTGATGGCCCAGAGCCATGAGCAGACCCAGCAGAGTGTGCAGCAGACCCGGGATGTCGAAAGTGCCCTGGGGGGGATCGCCTCGCGCATGGAGGCCATCAAGGAGATTGCGGATCACATGGCTTATGCCGCAGCGGAGCAGATTTCGGTGAGTCAGGGAGTGGCCCAGCACGTGGCGGCCATCGCAGACGTGGCTCACGAGACCGAGCAGGCGTCCCGGGTATCGGCGAGCAGTGGTGAGGTGTTGTCGGGGCTGGCCAGCCAGCAGCAGAGTCTGGTGGCCCGTTTCAAGGTGTAGGAGAGAGGCGATGTGGAAATCTGTGAGTGCCCTGCTGGTCTGGGGGCTGAGTACGGCGGCGGTATCCCAGGAGCTGGTGCTGGAAACCTGGCGCGTGGATGACGAGGCGCTCTGGAAGGAGCAGTTTCTGCCCCGTTTTCAGGCTATCCATCCCGAGATCACCCTTAAGCTGCATTCGCAGCGCTCGGCGGATTACGATCGGGAGCTTGCCGAGCGGCTGGCGGCGGGGAAGGCGGGGGATCTCATCACTTGCCGTCCTTATGATCAGTCCCTGCGGCTGTTCCAGCAGGGGCATCTGCTGGATCTGACGGACCTGCCCGGGATGGAGAACTTCCCGAGCTTTGCCAAGGCCGCCTGGCAGACCGACTCCGGGGCCCAGACCTTCTGCCTGCCCATTGCCTCCGTGATCCAGGGTTTCTACTTCAATGTCGATATCTTCAACGCCCTTGGGCTGACACCGCCGCGAACCCGTGCTGACTTCTTCGCCGTGCTGGAGAAGGTGAAGCAGGATGGCCGCTATCTGCCGCTGGCACTGGCGGCTCACGACAGCTGGGTGGTCTCCGAGCTTGGTTATCAGAATATCGGTCCCAATTACTGGCATGGGGAAGATGGCCGCCTGGCCCTGATCAACGGTCAGGCGCGAGTGACCGATGCCCCTTATGTGGCGGCGTTTCGTGAGCTGGCGAGCTGGCGGCCCTACATAGGGGCCCATCCGGCCGATGCCACCGAAGCACAGGCGGTGGATGCCTTTGCCGCGGGCAAGGCCGCCATGATAGTGGCGGGCTCCTGGTCGCTTGCCCAGTTCACCGGCAAGGTCAATTTTGGTGCCTTCCCGCCCCCCGTCGCGCGGGAGGGGGACTCCTGCTATTTCACCGATCACACCGACATGGGGATCGGCATCAATGCCGCCAGCCCGAACAAGGAGGCCGCCCTGAAACTGGTGGAGTGGATGGCAAGCGCCGACTTTGCCGAGCGTTTCTCCAATTCGGTGCCCGGCTTTTTCTCCCTCTCCAATCACTTCTTCGAGCTCAAGGATCCGGTGGCGAGCACCATGATGGGCTGGCGGGATACCTGCGATTCCACCTTGCGTCTGGGGGCGCAGTTCCTCACCCGGGGTGAGCCATCGCTTACCACAGAGCTTGCGGAGGTATCGCAATCCGTGGTGCTTGGCACCATGACGCCGGAAGCGGCCGCCGCGCGCATCCAGCAGGGGTTGGCAAGCTGGTATCCCCCCCAGAAGGCGGCCACGAGAAGAGCCAGTCTGTGTGAAGCGGACGAGCCTCTCCCCACGCTGGCAACCAGCGCGCCCACCGGGACGGAATCCCCCTTCGCAGCGCCTTGACGGTGGCCACGCTCCCGCAGGGATCTGCACACTCCCCAAGGCGCCTTCAGGTGCCTTGTTTCATTCAGGTCGACCGGGTCCATCGGGTTGTGATTGCCAGGCTTTGGCTGGTGTCATGGGGCCAGGCCGGATTGAGGGTCGGCAGAAGAGGGACGCCAGGTTGTGTGTGGTCTCTGTGCTATGTCAGAGAGTCAAGGTGGAAGTCGCGGCAGGGGCAAGGCATTCGCTGGGCAGGCGGCAAATAAAAGAAAAACGGCCCGAAGGCCGCTTTGCGCTGATGCTGTGATCTGATGCTGCGCAGGGAACAGCCCCGGTCTGTGTTCACCCCTTGTACGGCAGTGTGGTATCACGCACCACAATGCTCAATTCGGGCAGTTCGTCCGAGTTCAGCTCCGTGTTCTCGATCAAACCCAACAGAGTCTTGACCATCTTGACTCCCATCTCGTAGATGGGCTGGCGCACCGTGGTCAATGGCGGGTTGGAAAAGGTGGAGAAGGGCAGGTCGTCAAAACCGATGAGAGAAACATCCTCAGGCACCCGCAAGCCGCACTGCTTGAGACCCAGAATGGCCCCGTAACAGGTCTGATCGTTGGCGCAGAAGATGGCGGAGAATTTCCGGCCGCTCTCCACCAGCTTCTTGACGGCATTGAGCCCGCCGACTTCGGCGAAATCCCCCTGGATGACCAGGGAGGGGTCATATTCGATACCTGCGCTCACCAGGGCCTGGCGATAGCCATGATGACGCTCGATGGCATCGTTATGATCCGGCAAACCGACGATATGGGCGATGTCACGATGACCCAGATCCAATAAATAGCGAGTCGCCATGTAGCCACCCAGCCGGTTATTGATGCTGAAGGAGTGTACCCGCTCGGTCATGATATTGTGACCTGTGGCCACAATCGGTATTTGCTGGGAAAACTCGAGCAGTGTTTGCTGATTGACGTGGCCGGTCAAAATAATAAGGCCATCAACCCGCCGGGCCACCAGCAGACGCAACCGCTCAACTTCTTCTTCCGCATTCCAGTGACCGCTGACAATCAGCGGCACATACTCCATGCCCTGAAGAGTGTGTTCAACACCCCGCAACATTTCGTTGGAAAATGGACTCTCCACATGTTGGGTCAAAACACCCAGGGTCATGGACTGACCCGTTTTCAAATATTGCGCCATCAGGTTGGGACGAAAATTCAATTCCTGAATGGCATCTTCCACCGCCTGACGTTTATCTGCGGCCACTTTGGCGGAGCCGTTCAATATCCGGGATACAGTGCTTGCCGAGACACCGGCTCGGCGGGCGATATCATAGACAGTGGCTTTTTTCTCCTGAGCTGACTTCGACATCCCCCCTCCGTACTCGACTGTGAAAACCCCTGGTCATGGCCAGTGTTATATGAATATCTTCTTAATAAATCAGCAAGTTAGGATACCCGTTTCCCCAGGTGGTGACAAGCGATGATGCGCCTTGCCAGGGGAGGGAACGCTACTGCTGGGCGGCAAAAAAGACCTCTTTTGCCTTGGTAAAACCGGCTTGCTCGGCGGCTTTGACCCAGGCGAGCGCCTGCTCATAGTTTTTGCTCTGAACGGCAGTGCGAATATGCTGATAATAATCCAGTTCGCCCAACGATTTATCTGGTGAGACCATCACGGGCGATATGGTTTTTGCGATCTGCGTCGCATTTGCAGCGGGCTCTGCGTCCAGCGTCAAATATAGGCGCCCGGTAGCAGAGTGAGGCACTTCCACATTGATGAGGCGGGCGACATCCGTGGTGCGATCATATTGCATGGCGCGCTGGAGATCGTCCGGGTTGAGCCGGGTACTGCCCTGCATGTCCTTCGCCGTGGAATAAATCACCATATAGGCGGCCCGAGCGCTGCCGATGGGGGCTGGAATGGTGAATTCCCCCTGAATGTTCTGCCCTGAAATTAACGAACGACCGTCATAACTGAATGTGGAACCGGGAATGGTTTGAACGGCGTTGTATTGCTCGTCCAGCAACAGGATGCTGGGCAGGAAGACGGTATAGTCGACCGGAATGGTTATTTTGACGCGAGTCGCCTGGCTGACTTCGGGCAGCGAGAAGGCCATTACATAGCTTTTGCCTGAATCAAATGCATAGACCTGGCTGTCGGTGCTCACATCGACCCAGCGGCTCTCCTGCCCGAGGGACTGGAAGCGAAGTTCCTTGAACGACTCGACCGCCACCTTGTTCGACAATTGTTCCCGACCTTGTTCAACCTGTTGCTGCAGGGCGGAGACTGCCGATCCTGGCGAATGCTCCGGGCCCATGCCGGCGCATCCGGCCATCAGCAGACTGACCAGGAAAGGCAGACACTGCTTCGTTCCCTTCATCGTGTTTCCTCGTATGCAATGCGGGTCCCCCAAGGGACCCGAGATTATAGTGCAGATAAGTATCGCGACCTAACCTACCACCACATGTCCGCCTGTACACCGACCAGGAAATCTTCCCGGTCTTCCTGCCAGGGGGTCTCGTTGTTGTGATCGACATAGGTCGTCAGAATGCGGATCTCCGGTGAGGGCCCCATGCCGGTATTGACGGTGAAGGTCGGCACTATGCTGACCTTGTGAGAGGTGCCACCCCGTTCGACGTTGTCGATGATCAGGTTGTTTTTCACATATCCGACTTCCGTCTGGATGGAGAAGAACTCATTGATCGGGAATACCGGGCGCAGAGATGCGGCATACCAGGAGTCATGGCCACCCAGCTCGTAGTCGTTGTACTGGTAGGAGAGGGTCGGCAGCAGATGAATATTGGCGCCATACCAGCCACCCCAGAGGAAGAGGCGGTAGGATTGATCGCCTTCCATCACCTTGGACTGGTAGGGTTTATAGCCATCAGCCTTGTCCTGCAGTGTCTTCTGATACAGGGAGCCCTTGCGATACATGGCGGTATTGGTCAGGTTGGCACCCAGCAAGTCCCCTGAACCCAGCCCACGTCCTGCCTGGGCGATGAACTTGGAGAAGCCCCCCGGCATGAAGAAGAAGTCGTCGCGGGAATAGATGACGGTTCCTTCTGCCCCCTTGGTCGCATATTGCTTGTTGTCGCCGGTGAACTCGTTGCTGGGCATCTGCTTGAGTGCGATCTCCATGTCCCAGGCACCGTAGAGGGCGCTGGTGTGGAGGGTGTGCATGGTGGCTTCAGTGCCATTGGCGCGGTCGGAGTGGCTGGTGTCGTTGCTGTTGATATAGGCAAAGTCCCACTTGCCACCCGCCATCTCCATGGCTTTGATGCCGACGCCGGTTCCCGAGTAGTCCGTATAGAAATAGTCGGTGGTCCAGATGTAGTTCTCGCGGTCGTAATAGCGCAGGCCGCCCCACATGGTCCCGGTCGGAGTGATGCCACCCAGCTCCACATAGGTTTCTGACACACCGCTTTCGCGAGGCGCGGCTCGGGTTTGCAGGCCGTCGGCATCGGACTCCACCTTGAAGTGGATGTTGACCGACTTGTTGCTGCCCAGATCCCACAACTTGTTCAGGCCCGCTTCCCAGCTGTTGTCCAGCTCGGAGCCCAGGCGCCCCATGGTCTTGTCCATCTCATATTCGTACCCCGCCTTGGCGAAGTTGTCCTTGGCGTCAAACATCGAGCCGGCACGAATATAACCGTGGAAGCCAAAACTCTCGGCGGCATTCGATACTGCGGGCACTGCCAGCCCGCAACATGCCCCGACAAACAAGGCGAGTGACTTCAATTTCATCTTATTGCTCCAATCCGTAGAAAATTATTTTCAATCGATTTCTCGAAGATTCAATGCCTTGTCACTTGATCTGCTGGCAGGGCTGATTGCTGTCAAAGTCTGCCGGGATGGCTGTTTTCAGGGCCACGTTGGTGAAGGCGAAGCGCAGACCGGCCATGGAGTCCCAGGCCCCGCTCAGGTAGAGCGCCTTTTGCACCGAGCCTGTGTTGGCCGCCGGAATGAGAGAGGCGACCGGCAGGATGCAGCGGTACCAGGTGTCGTCATCGGGCACGATGTTGCTGTCCATGGTGAAGAAGGTGCCAAAGTCCGGGCCTGCGGTACCGTCCATGCGGATCTGGATGTTGGGGGAGTCACCGTAGCTGGAGACTTTCAGGTCGAGCAGCATGGCGCCGTCCTGATAGGCGGAGAGATCCCCATTGGCGCTGTCGGTCCCGAGGAAGGCGGCGCCATTGCCTGGCAGGTCCATGGTGATGACCTGGTTTTCATCGGTCAGGGTGCCGCCGAAGCTGGCTGCCGGGTAATCGGCGCTGCGGTCCAAGGCCTGGCTCTTGTCACCGGAGTAGTAGAGTGCGGCATCGGTGGCCACCAGCGCGGGGGCATTGTTGACACCGGAGCCTGTGTCCGGATTGGTACCTGGATCGGTGCCAGGATCGGTTCCCGGGTCGGTGCCTGGGTCTGTGCCCGGGTCGGTAGCGCCGCCAGGCGCTTCACAGGTGACCGGGTCGACAACGGGCTTGGCCGAGGTGGTGAGCAGGTACTTGATGTTGGTGATTTCGTAGTTGAAGGCTTCTTTGGTGGCCAGGTGGAACGGTGTGCCCACAGTGGCGAGGTTGATGGCCGTGGCACCGGGGAAGGGCTTCATGCAGTTGATGGGCAGCGTGAGCGTTTCCCAGTCGCCCGAACCGGTCAGGGCGCTGGCAATGGGCAGGCTGCTGCGGTTGGGATACTCGTTGTCGATGGAGGCATTGAGCACTTCCGGCACCTTGCTCTTGGTCCGCAGCTGGAACTCGATGAAACCGGAGGCGTATTTGCTCAGGTTCAGAGGGGTGGCGGATTTGAGCATGAAGGTGCCATCTCCGTCACCGGCTACCTGCACATCGGCGGTGTCATCGGTACCGGCATTGTTGATGAGCACGGCGCTGATGCTGGTCATGGCGACGGGAGAAGCGGTGACCGGTTGCAAGCTCCAGTTGTCCTTCTCTGACTGGATGCTGGGGGTTGTACCCCCATTGGCACCGACCCCGAACAGGATCAGGGTGCTGTCGCCAGGGGGCGTGGTGCCACCGTTGTCGCCACCGTTATTACCACCGGTGTTGCCACTATTCGAGTCGATATTATCGGCCCCACCACACCCGCCAAGCAGGGCAGCGGCGATCAACGACGCCAAAAGTCCTTTTTTTGATGCATTCATACTGACCACTCCAATCAATGGGAAAAATATCCACCGCGATGAACCGTCAAGACTCAAACAGACGCTATGCAATCGATGCCAAGACAAATCATGCTGGCTTCATTTTCTTGAAATCGATTTCCAATGCAATGCTTATCCCCTGTGATGATCAAAGTTTGTGTTTCAAATCACAGAAAACGTGTCCTGACGACCAGCTGATGGGATGTGCAAGAAAGAGTTATCTTTAAATGAAAAGAGTTTATGGTGTTGTTTTTAATGGTTTATTTTATTTTTCTCTTGAGACTGACGATCAGAGGGAAAGTATCGGAGTAGATCTGCAATGTATCTGAGGTGATTGCGATGTGTCGATTTCTGAGTAACACTTAAATTGACTTCGATTTCATGGTGTATTGCATGAGAACCAGGGTGTCATCAACCTTGCGGGGGCCTCTCCAGCGGTTCAGACACCAGGAGTGTCCAGCCTTGACTGGTGATGGCAGACAGCATGCAGTCGATGAGGCCAATGGCGTCGGTCTTCAGAGCGATGCTGATGCCGGGTTCCTGCTGGGTCGGCACCGACCCGGGATGGTGCAAGCCCCCTGTGCCAGATAGCAGATCGCCATCTTGGAGAAGACCAAGGATGCACCGGCGACGGAGGGCTGGACACAAACCCAGGAGAGGCAACCCGCGATAGGGTCGCCCCGCAGCATCGGTCATGAACCAGAGGCCCGGCACCATGGCGCGCTCATCCTCTTCGAAGGAACGCAAAATGGTGCCAGGCATGCATAGCATGATCATCGCCTCCCCAGGGCCAGCAAACCCGCGCAGCGGTCAGCATGATCGGTGCTGTGCTCGCTGTGCTCGCTGTGCCCGCCAGGCCTGAATGCGCGCCTGGGTGCCGATGACGAAGACAAAAAAGACCGGCACGAAGAAGATGGCCAGCAGGGTGCCGCTGATCATGCCGCCGAACACGCCGGTGCCGATGGCATGCTGGGTCTCCGCGCTGGCACCACTGGCGAGCATCAGCGGCACCACGCCGAGGGTGAAGGCGAGCGACGTCATCAGGATGGGGCGCAGGCGCAGGCGGGCGGCGGTCACCGCAGCGTCAAGCAGCGAGCGCCCTTCGCCGTGCAACTGGCGGGCAAACTCCACGATGAGGATGGCGTTCTTGGCCGACAGACCGATGATGGTGATCATGCCCACCTTGAAGAAGACGTCGTTGGGCATGCCGCGCAGCATCACCGCCGCCACGGCGCCGAGCAGGCCCAGGGGGACCACCAGCATCACGGAGAGCGGAATGGACCAGCTCTCGTAGAGCGCGGCCAGCACCAGGAAGACCACCAGCGCCGACAGCAGCATCAGCAGGGGGGCCTCGGCCGCCGACTGGCGCTCCTGCAGCGACTGTCCCGTCCAGGCCAGGGCGAAGCCTGGCGGCAATTGCGCCACCAGGCGATCCATTTCCGCCATCGCGGCGCCACTGGACACCCCGGGGGCGGCACTCCCGGAGAGACGCACGGCGGGGAAGCCCTCGAAGCGCATCATCTGTTGCGGCGACTGGCGCCAGGTCGGCGTCACCACCTCCCGCAGGGGCACCATGCCACCGCTGGCATTGCGCACCCGCAGGCCGAGTACGTCATCGAGCTGCATGCGCGCCGACGCGTCGGCCTGCAGGATGACCTGCTGCATGTGCCCGCCGTTGGGGAAATCGTTGATGTAGAGCGATCCCATCGCCGCCGACAGGGTGCTGCTCACGCTGGTGAACGAGAGTCCCATGGCCTCGGCCTTCTGCCGGTTGATCTCGAGGTGAATGCTCTCGCCGGGGGGCAGGCTGTCGGGATAGACATCGCTCACCACTTCGCTTTGGGCCGCCAGTGCCAGCAGTTGCGCCTGGGCGGCCAGCAGTGCGGCTTCCCCCTGGTTGGCCCTGTCTTGCAGGAAGAGCGTGAAACCCGAAGAGGTGCCCAGTTCGTCGATGGCGGGTGGCAGCAGGCTCATCACTGTGCCTTCCTTGCTGTTGGCCATGGCGGCCTGTGCCAGCTCTGCCTCTTCGGCGGCCGTGGCACCATGACGCTGGTCCCAGTCTTTGAGCATGGTGAAGGCCATGGCCGCATTGGGGCCGGCGCCGGAGAAGCTGAAGCCCTGCACCACCAGGTTGGTGTCGAGCGCCTCGCGAGAGGCCACATGGGCCTCGAACTCCTTGATGACGGCCAGGGTGCGCTCGCTGGTGGCGCCGGTCGGCAACTGGATGGAGGTCATGAAGTAGCCCTGATCCTCGTCCGGCAGGAAAGAGGAGGGCAGCTGGGTGGCCGCAATGGCCAGCACGGCGCAGAGGGCGGCGAAGGTAGCCATCACGCGTCCGCTGCGCCCGACCAGCCGGGTGACCCGAACGCCGTAGCCTGTGGTGAGCCGCTCGACGCCCCGGTTGAAGGCGCCGAAGAAACCGCGCTTCTCATGGTGACTCGGGCTGACCGGACGCAGCAGGGTGGCGCAGAGCGCCGGCGTCAGGGTCAGGGCGAGGAAGGCGGAAATCAGGATCGACACCGCCATCGACAGGGTGAACTGCTGGTAGATGACCCCCACGGAGCCGCTGCCGAACGCCATGGGGATGAACACCGCCGTGAGCACCAGAGTGATGCCGATCACCGCCCCGGTGATCTCCTTCATGGCCCGCGATGTCGCCTCCCTGGGCGATAGCCCCTGGGTGGCCATCAGGCGCTCGACGTTCTCCACCACCACGATGGCGTCGTCGACGATGATGCCGATGGCCAGCACCATGCCGAACATGGTCAGGGAGTTGATGGAAAAGCCGGCCAGCAGCATCACCGCGAAGGTGCCGAGCAGGGCGATGGGGGCGACGATGGCCGGGATCAGGGTGTAGCGCAGGTTCTGCAGGAAGAGAAACATCACCAGGAACACCAGCACCATGGCTTCCAGCAGGGTGTGGATCACCTTGTCGATGGAGACCTTGACGAAGGGGGCCGAGTCAAACGGGATCGAATAGGCCATTCCCGCCGGTAGGGTTGGCGAGAGCTGTGCAAGGCGAGTGCGTACCGCATCGGCGGTGCGCACGGCGTTGGCGCCGGGGGAGAGCTGGATGGCGGCGCTGGTGGCAGCCACCCCGTTCTCGCGGTTGGAAAAGGCGTAGGATTGCGCCCCCAGCTCGACCCGGGCCACGTCACCCAGCACCAGCTTGGCGCCATCACTTCCGGCCCGCAGCACGATGGCGGCGAACGCCTCGGGAGTGGTCAGTTGCCCCTCTACCGTGAGGGGAACCGTCAGTCGTTGGCCAGGCTGGGCGGGTTCGTCGCCGAGGCGCCCCGGTGCAATCTGCACGTTCTGCTGCTCAATGGCCTGCGCCACCTCGCTGATGGTCAACCCGTAGGCGGCGAGCTTGCCCGGATCCACCCAGATGCGCATGGCCTGCTCGGCGCCGAACAGTTGCACCCGTCCCACGCCTTCGATGCGGCGCAGCTCCTGCACGATATTGCGCGCCATGTAGTCGTTCAGCGCGACCTCATCGAAGCGGCCATCCGGTGAAGTCATGCCGACCATCATCAGAAAGCCGGACGAGGCGGACTCCACCTGCAGGCCAGTTTGCCGCACCGCCTGTGGCAAGCGAGGCTCGACCGCCTTGATGCGGTTTTGCACATCCATCTGGGCCAGCTCCGGATCGGTGCCCGGCTTGAAGGTGGCGGTGATCTGCGTGCTGCCGGAGGCATCTACCGACGACTCGAAGTAGAGCAGGTTCTTCACCCCAGACAGCTCGCGCTCGATCAGGCTCACCACCGCATCGTTCAGGGTCTGCGGCGTGGCGCCCGGATAGGTGGCATAGAGGGTCACCGACACCGGCGCCACCGAGGGATAGCGGGAGATGGGCAGCTTGGGGATGGCGATGACCCCCGCCAGCACGATGAAGAGGGCGATCACCCAGGCAAACACCGGGCGATGAATGAAAAACTGCGGCATGAAATGTCTCCGATTCAACGGTTACCGGCGTCAGCCTGCTGGCTGACTGCGGGGGATTGCCAGGGATGGGCAATGACTTGCGTCCCCGGGGTCAGGCGGTCGATCCCCTCGATCACCACCCGCTGTCCGGCGTTGAGCCCGGACGTGATGCGGTACTGGCTATTCACCAGTTCAGCGGTGTTGACCGGAACCAGTTGTGCCTGCCCCTGGCCATCCACCACCCACACGCTGGTCTGGCCCGATGTGCGCACCACCGCCTGCTGAGGCACGCTCAGGGCGTTGGCATAGCGGGCACGGGGAATACGCGCCTGTACGTAGAGGCCGGGCAAGAGCCGCCGCTCCGGGTTGTCCACCAGTACCCGCAGCAGTACGTCACCGGTACCGGCATCCACCTCGATGCCGGAGAAGAGGATGTGCCCCTGCATGCCGAGCGGCTTGCCGTCGCTGCCGAGGATGTCCACCGTCAGTTCCGGTGCCGTCGAGCCAGCCTGCTGGCGCAGGGTGTCCAGCACAGAGGCTGGTTGACGCACATCGACGTAGACCTGATCGATCTGCTGGATCCTGGCCATGGGGGTGGCATCGGTGGGGGACACCAGGGCCCCTTCACTCACCAGCGCCTGATCGATGCGCCCGGCGATGGGGGCTTCCACGCTGGCAAATTGCAGGTTCAGCTGGTGCCGGGCCAGGGTCGCCCTGGCCTGAGCCACGTCGGCGGCCGCCTGATCACGCTGGGAGACGGCATCGTCATAGGTCTGGCGGCTGATGGCCTCGGTGCGCAGCAGCGGCACCAGACGGTCAATCTGGATACGGGCGCGGGCCAGCACGGCCTCCGCGCGCTGCAATGCGGCGGCGGCGCTGTCGACATCCGCCTTGAAGGGGGCCGGATTTATCTGGAAGAGCAGGGTGCCTGCGTTGATCTCGGCACCCTGCTCGAACAGGCGGCGCTGCACGATGCCGCTGATCTGGGCCCGAATTTCGGCGCTGCGCACCGCGGCTACCCGGGCGGGCAGATCCTCGCTGATGACCAGGTCCTGACCTGCCAGCGTCATCACCGACACCTGAGGAAGGGCCGGCGCATCTTGCGCTTGCGTCGCCCCATCGCAACCTGCCAATCCGAATACGGCAATGACGGCGAGCAGGGTGCCCGCATACCGCTGTTTGACAAACATCATACTCACCTCGTTAAACCGTCTCCCCGGCATGGTGTTGCCGCGAGAGCACATCGAGCGGGCATTATGGCGAGGGGCTATTGCGAATGATTCGAGGCTTTGTGGAGAATCCATGGAGGCGGTGATAAAGTTCAAGCCCCCCATTTTCGAGTCCGACCATGTCGTATCTTCCTGCTTCCGCCAACCCGGCGGCCCAGTCACTGGTACTGATTGCAGAGGATGAAGCCGAGATAGCCGACATCCTCGCCGCTTACCTGCAACGCCACGGATTGCGCACCCTGCATGCCGCCGATGGCCGCGAAGCCCTGGCCATGTACCAGACATGCAAACCCGATCTCCTGTTGCTGGATGTGCAGATGCCGCAGCTCGATGGCTGGCAGGTGCTCAGCGAGATCCGGGCGCGCGGCGATACGCCGGTGATCATGCTGACCGCCCTCGATCAGGATCTCGACAAGCTGATGGGGCTGCGCATGGGGGCGGATGACTATGTGGTCAAACCCTTCAACCCGGCCGAAGTGGTGGCCCGGGTACAGGCGGTGCTCAGACGCAGCCAGGCTGCGAAGCAGAGCACGGCCCGGGTGCTGCGGGTCGGCCCCTTCCAGATCGATCTGGAGAGCCACGAGGCCAGCATTTGCCGCGATGAGGGGCAGCAGGTGCTGGATCTGACCCTGACCGAGTTCAAGTTGCTCGCCTCTCTGATGCGGGCACCCAAGCGGGTGTTCAGCCGCGCCGAACTGCTGACCCACTGCCTGCCGGAGGGGGATACCCAGGAGCGCACGGTGGACAGCCACATCAGCAAGCTGCGCAAGAAGCTGGAGGCACAGGGCATCCAGGGGGTGCCCGCCAGTGTCTGGGGCGTCGGCTATCGCTTCGGGGGCGATGCGTGACATCTGCACCTGGCCTGCGCAGGCAGATCATCCGCTCTCTGGGGCTGATGGCGCTCGGCATCATCTGCCTCGCGGTGATCGGCACCTATGTGTTCTACGCCATTGCCGTGACCTATGTGCCTGGCAGCATCTCCGAGAGCTGGATGCCCTCCAGGGTCGAGATGATCTGGATCGGCTCGACCATTCTCATTGCATTGGGGATGGCGCTGTACGTGGCGGTGCGCCTCTCTCGGCGCATCCTGACCCCGCTCAATTCGGTGGCGAACAGCCTGCGAGAGGTGGCACAGGGTAGGCTCGACGCCCGTGTGCCGCTGGATGAACAGGCGATCGGGGAGACGGCGCAACTGGTGCGGGACTTCAACACCATGGCCGAACGGCTGCAGAGCATGACCCGTGAGCGGGAGTTCTGGAATGCCGCCATCGCCCACGAATTGCGCACCCCGGTGACCATCTTGCGTGGCCGCTTGCAGGGGCTGGCCGAAGGGGTATTTCCGCCAGAGCGTGCGCTCTTTGAAGGCTTGCTGCGTCAGGTGGAGGGATTGACCCACCTGATCGAAGACTTGCGGGTACTCAGTCTCAACGACAGCGGCCACCTGGAGCTGCAACGAGAGGCGATCAGGCTGGCCGACGAGCTTGCCGTGGTGCTTGAGGCGTTTGCCACCCCTCTGGCCGCGAGCGGTTTCACCCTCAAACGGGAGCTCGATGCCGAGCTTTGTGTCTGTTGCGATGCTCTTCGCATCCGTCAGGCCCTGATGGCGCTGCTGGAAAATGCCCAGAAGCACGCGGTGCCGGGCATGCTGACCGTGCGCCTGCATCGTTCGGGCACCCAGTGCATCCTGAGTGTGGAAGATGAGGGGCCTGGCATCAGCGAGGAGGTCGCCGCCCATATCTTCGAGGCGTTTCGCCGTGGGGATCCGTCACGTTCGCGCAAGAGTGGCGG
>NZ_CAWMFQ010000398.1:31334-75938 GCF_963866995.1 Aeromonas sp. ZOR0002
CCCACGGCGGCAGTGCGGTCTGCCAACCCGGCGGGCGGGGCGGCACCCTGTTCCAGCTTTCCTGGCCCCTCTTGCACCCTGACGGCAGGTCATGACCCCGCATTGCCCCATCGGTTGAGGATAGGCAAGCCGAGGCGCGTGTGTTGACTGTGATCCAACAGCCCAAAAAAAGCCCATCTCATGGGGAGAGACGGGCTTTTTTTATGGCTTGCAGGCAGCGCCCTCATGGGGCGCCGGGATCAATGCTCGGCCAGCAGGGGCTCTCCCTCCTGGCGTTTGTCGTGGATGGCAAAGCGATCGACCAGGGTGGCACTGGCGTCGTTCAGGCCGATGACCGCCACCTCTTTCCCCTCGCGGCGGAACTTGATGACCACCTTGTCGAGGGCCGTGATGGCGGTGATGTCCCAGAAGTGGGCGTGCGTCAGGTCGATGACCACCTTCTCCACTTCCTCCCTGAAATCGAAACTGGCCAGGAACTGCTCGGCGCTGGCAAAGAAGACCTGGCCCCGCACCAGATAGGTACGCACGGCGCCGCTGCGCTCGCTGTCGCTCTTGACCAGCATGACGCGGGCAACCTTGTGGGCGAAGAAGAGAGAGGCGAGCAGCACCCCCACGAAGACCCCGAGTGCCAGGTTGTGGGTCGCGACCACCACGGCGACAGTGGTCACCATCACCAGGTTGGTGGAGAGGGGGTGGCTCTTCAGGTTGCGTACCGACTCCCAGGAAAACGTGCCGATGGAGACCATGATCATCACGGCCACCAGGGCGGCCATGGGGATCTGACGGATCCACTCATCCATGAAGACCACCATCAGGATGAGCAGGGTCCCCGCCACGAAGGTGGAGAGGCGGCCGCGGCCACCGGATTTGATGTTGATGACGGACTGGCCAATCATGGCGCACCCCGCCATGCCTCCCAGCAGACCGGCGCCGATGTTGGCGATCCCCTGACCCTTGCACTCGCGGTTGCGATCGCTTGGGGTGTCGGTCATCTCGTCGACGATGGCTGCCGTCATCATGGACTCGAGCAGTCCCACCACCGCCAGCCCCGCTGAATAGGGGAAGATGATGGCCAGGGTCTCCAGATTGAGGGGCACGTCGGGCCAGAGGAAGACCGGCAGGGTATCGGGCAGCTCGCCCATGTCGCCCACGGTACGGATGTCGATGCCCAGGGTGATGGCCACCGCCGTCAGGACGACGATGCACAGCAGGGGGGAGGGGAGCAGTTTGCCCACCACGGGAACGAGGGGGAACAGATAGATGATGCCAAGCCCGGCCGCGGTCATGGCGTAGACCTGCCAGGTGACGTTGGTGAGTTCGGGCAGCTGGGCCATGAAGATAAGGATGGCCAGGGCGTTGACGAAGCCGGTCACCACGGAGCGGGAGACGAATCGCATCAGGCTGCCGAGCCTGAGGTAGCCCGCCGCTATCTGGAAGAGGCCGGTGAGCAGGGTGGCCGCCAGCAGATACTGCAGGCCATGTTCCTTGACCAGGGTCACCATCAGGAGCGCCATGGCGCCGGTGGCGGCGGAAATCATGCCGGGACGACCGCCGACGAAGGCGATGACCACGGCGATGCAGAAGGAGGCATAGAGGCCGACCTTGGGGTCGACGCCCGCAATGATGGAGAAGGCGATGGCCTCCGGGATCAGCGCCAGGGCGACGACGATGCCTGACAGCAGATCGCCCCGTATGTTGGAGAACCACTCTTGTCTTGCACGTTCCAGCATGGGGATTTTCTCGCTCGTTGAGGATCCATGGCCACAGGCCCGCAAATCAGGGGGAATGGCGGGGATCACAGGGTTGCATTGGCTGTTGATGGCCGGGCAAACCGGCCGGTCGGCATAACCGGAGTCAGGCGGCAGAGGCCGCACAGGGCAGGGTCAGGGCGGCGTGACGGCCACCCCAGAGCACATAACAGGCATAAGGGGCGCATGTTAACAGCCGGTGCCAGGCCGGGGAAGCCCGGATTGTTTTATCTAGCACAAGAGCAGCCAACATAGACCAAGCAAGGGGGCTCTGCCGTTTTCAGAGAAGTGATTGGTGCGATTATGGCAACACCGAAGGGGGCAACACCATGGGGCCTGCGACCGCGCGGGCGGCCTCGTCACCGCGCAGTACCCGTACTATCTCGAGAGCGAACTCGATAGCGGTACCCGGGCCCTGGCTGGTGATCAGGCGATGGGCTTCATCGGTCACTACCCGCGCCGTGCTCAATTGTGTCGCGGGCAGACGGGCCTGAAAGCCCGGATGGCAGGTGGTGCTCGCATCCCCCAGCAAGCCGTGATGGTGCAGTACCACGGCGGGTGCGGCGCAGATGGCGGCGCGCCAGCGGCCGAGGCCTGCCTGCTCCCGTAGCAGGTCGATGGCGAGGGGGGTGTCGCGGATCACTTCGCTGCCGGGCAGACCGCCCGGCACGACCATGGCATCGAAGTCACGGGTGGTCAGCTCGTCGAGATGGCAATCCGCCACCAGTTGCACCCCGCGAGAGGCTCGGATCTGGCGCGCTCCAGTGGGGCAGCAGGAGGCCAGCACCACATCGATGCCACCCCGAACCAGGGTATCGACGATGGCAACCGTCTCTATCTCTTCCGACCCGGGGGCCACCAGTACCAGTACGCTCATCCTGCACTCCTTGCTTGCCAGCTCTGCTCAGCGCTTCTCTTTGACGGCCTGATAGAGGCCCTGATTGACCGGCACCGCGATACCGTGAAGGGCGGCCTTGTTCAGCAGGAAGCCGGTGATGGCTTCGATCTCGGTCTCGCGGCCCTGTTCCATGTCCTGATACATGGAAGAGTAATTGTCGGCGGTGAGCTCCACCACCATCATGACACGGCGCAACAGCTCTTCGCTGCCGGTAGGCTGACCTTCGGCCCGCATGACATCAGCCACTTCCACGCAGATTTGCTGCAGGGCATCGGCAAAACGCGGACCGGCCAATTCGCCGTTCTTGAGCTTGTAGAGCGCGGTGAGGGGATTGATGGCGCAGTTGACGGCGAGTTTCTGCCACTGACGTGTCAGGATCTGCTCATCCCAACCGGCCTGACCCAGGGCGCTGGCCAGCTCGTCGGCGAGGTGGGCATGGGCACGGGCCGCTTCGTTGATTGGGCCCAGCCAGGTCTCCCCCTTGCCGGTGTGGCGGAACACGAAGTGGCCGCTCTGCATGGCGCCATGGCTGGTGACGCCGGCGATCACCGGATTGTCGGGGAAGAGTGCGACCACCTGATCGGCGATCCCCATGCCGTTGTGCAGCAGCACGATGGGCACCCCTGCCGCCAGTTGCCCGACCAGGGGAGTGAGGGCCGATATCACCTGCCCCGCCTTGGTCATCACCAGCAGGCGTTTGATGCTGCCCGGCTTGTCGATGAAGGCGCGTTCGATGGCCAGGAGCTGGGTATGCCCCTCAAGGGAGGTAAAGTCGACGCCGGGGTGCAAGGTGGCACGATGGCGCTCGCGCAGCAGGAGGCGGGTTGCTTGGCCGCTTTGGGTCAACAGGGAGGCGAAGACGCCGCCCAGGGCGCCGCAGCCCAGCAAGGTCCACTCGGGAGAGACAGGGTGACGGCGTGTTTTCAGGTTGTTGTCGCGTAATCCGCTTGGCATGAAGAGGCTCGATCATGGGAAGGGCTGCCATCCTGTCAACCGCCAACCCGGGATAAGGGAAGATGTCGCTTGGTGAATACCTGGAACCGGTATGAGCTGGTTGCCGGGTCGTGCTCAAGGTTCATGCGCAGCCAGGGAGCCTCATGTATGCATGACCATACGGGTGCCTGGGCTGCACTTCACCGAGTGTCGGACCTATCGCGACTGCTCCTGAACGGGTTCTAACGGGTCTCACCATTCCTGTGCGCAGGGGATTCTAGCAGAGCAATCCCATCGAAATCAGCAAATTTGCCCGTTTTCTGGTAGATTTGCCCACCTGTCAGCACAACCTGAAGTACAGCATGAGGAGCCCGGCTATGCCGTCATTCGATATTGTCTCTGAAGTCAAAATGAACGAGGTGTTGAACGCCGTTGATAACGCCAACCGTGAACTGGCGACCCGTTTCGATTTTCGTGGTGTGGAAGCCAGCTTCGAATTGAACAAGGAAGAAGTGAAGCTGGAAGCCGATGCCGATTTCCAGCTCAAGCAGATGGTCGAGATCCTGCGTGGCGCCCTGCTCAAGCGCCAGATCGAGAACAGTTCCATGGATGTGGGTGACAGCGTCCACTCCGGCAAGCGTTTCCACCTGACCGTGAAGTTCAAGCAGGGGATCGACAAGGAAGTGGCCAAGAAGCTGGTGAAGCTCATCAAGGATTCCAAGATCAAGGTGCAGGCCGCCATCCAGGGCGACGAGGTGCGGGTCACCGGCAAGAAGCGCGACGATCTGCAAGAGACCATGGCGCTGGTACGTGGCGCCGAACTGGGCCAGCCGATGCAGTTCCAGAACTTCCGCGATTGATGGCGAACGGGGAGGGCGCGGCTCTCCCCCCACTGCCAGCATGAGGGCATAAAAAAAACCGGAGCAGCTGCTCCGGTTTTTTTGTGTCCGTGTGACGAGTTCGATTAGAACTTGTAGGTTACGGAGAAGTAGTGGCCGAAACCAGTGGTCTTCAGACCGTAGGAACCGTTCTGGATGCCGTAGATGTCGTTGAAGTACTTCAGACCGTAACCGACGGCGTAGCGGTCGGAGTGCCAGTACAGGCCGTTGAACATGGCGGTACCGTCGGTGGAAGTGTCCTTGGCATCAAACAGGTGATCCAGGTAACCCTGATAGGCTACGAAGCTGCCGTTGGAGAAGGTGTAGAAAGGCTTGAACCAGTTCATGGAGAACTGATAGCCGTTCCAGCCCTGCTCGCCACCGCCTTCATTGACGTGACGGGCATACAGGTTCATGCCCATTTTGCCGAACCAGGGCACCATGACGTCTGCACCCAGACCGGTCATGGCTTCAAACAGACCATCCGGACCACCTACGTTGATCAGGTTGGCGATGTAGACTTCCTGCACCGGGCCGAAGGAGAGATCTTTGCCGGTCATGGCATCGATGGAGATGCGCGGTGCAAATTTGATGAACAGGTTGTCCTGGTTGTGCTTGTCGTCGTGACGGTTCTGGAAGATGTCGAATACGTCGACGTAACCGTACAGATCGAAGATACCGGAACGGCCACCAAACTCCATTTCGAAGTAGGTATCGTTGTAACCACCTTCGGACTCAGCGTAGGGCAGCTGGTCGATGGTGTGCATCACGTTGAACTGGAACCACTTGTAGTCGTTCTTGTGGATGTCGCCGCTGTAGTCGGCAGCGAAGGCCGGAGTGGCGGAGGCAGCCAGCAGACCGGCAGCGATCAGAGTCTTGGTAAATTTGGCCATTTTATTGGTCTCTTGTGCGTTAGTTGAGGTTTTCCGTAGCCTGCCCACAAGGAGCGGGAGGGATTCTAGCCAAATAAATTCAGCGGATAAACAAGCACCAGGGAACTTTGTCAGGATTTGTGAATCTAATCACCCCCTAAAATGCGCAAACGCTTGCTATTTGTGCGTTTGTGGTGACAAGGCCCTGCCTCGTTTGGCAACCATGATGATCAGGATCATCACCGGAATGCCGAGCAGACTGGTGCCGATGAAGAAGTGGCTGTAGCCGATCTGCTCCACCACGCGACCGGAAAACCCCGCCAGCAACTTGGGCAGCAATAGCATGATGGAGCTGAACAGGGCGTACTGGGTGGCGGAGAAGGCGACGTTGGTGAGGCTCGATAGATAGGTTACAAACGCAGCCGTGGCGATGCCGGCGCTGAGGTTGTCCAGCGAGATGATCAGAGTCAGCAGCTCCAGGTTGTGGCCCACTTCGTTGAGGAGAGCGAACAGCAGGTTGGTGCTGGCGGTCAGCACGGCGCCGAGGAACAGGATGCGCAGGGTGCCAAAGCGCATCACCAGCACGCCCCCGAGCGCGGCTCCCACCAGCGTCATGATGACGCCATAGACCTTGGTGATGGTGGCCACTTCCGTCTTGCTGAACTGCAGATCCACATAGAAGCTGTTGGACATCACCCCCATCACCACGTCCGAGATGCGATAGCAGGCGATAAGCCCCAGGATCAGCAGGGCCGAGGAGCCGTAGCGGCGGAAGAAGTCGGCGAAGGGACACCAGATGGCCTCGTAGGTCCAGGCCCCCAGCCCGGCCAGCGTGGGGGACCAACCCCGTGCCAGCAGGGTGGCCTTGCGCGCCATCTGCTGCTCGTCCTGACTCTTGAGATCGATCTGCGGCTCGTGACTCATCAGGGTGGTGAGGATGCCAAGAGACATCAGCCCTCCCATCAGCAGATAGGTGAGCTGCCAGCCGCGATAGTCATAGCCGCTGTTGCTGCCGAGCCAGGCCGCCAGCGCAAGCGCCCCCGCTCCCGCCATGATCATGGCGAGTCGATACCCCGTCATATAGGACGCGGCCATGGCCGCCTGCAGCCGCTCGGGAGCGGATTCGATGCGATAGGCGTCGATGACGATGTCCTGGGTGGCAGAGGAGAAGGCCACCAGCAGGGCGAAGAGGGCCAGCTGGGCGAGCTGGGTCTTGGGATCGCAATAGGCCATCCCCACCAGGGAGAGGGCGATCAGCACCTGGGAGAACAGCATCCAGCTGCGTCGCCGCCCAAGCAGCCGTGACAGCAGGGGCAGGGGCAGCCGATCCACCAGGGGCGACCACAGCCACTTGAAACCGTAGGCCAGCGCTACCCAGCTCATGTAGCCAATGTCGGTCAGGCTGACATCCGCTTCGCGCAGCCAGAACGAGAGGGTGCCAAAGACCAGCAGCAAGGGCAGGCCGGAGGAGAATCCCATGGCAAACAGGATGAGTACCCGCGCTTCCAGATAGACGGCGAGGGCATCTCGCCAGCGGGTGGCGCGGCCCGGTGTGTGGCTGGGCGGGCGGAGATTGTTCAACTGCCTGACTCCTCGGGGAAAAGGGGGTCATTTTGTCAGGTTCGGCAGGCGTAGCCAAGGCAAGCCGAGGGGGGAGCGGCAGGTTTCAGGGGCGTGAGCCGATGCAGTGGTGCGGGCAGGGGCCCCCGTCGGCGAGAAAATTGGCGCAGGCCATGAGTTGCAGGCGCAGCGCGTCATCACAAAGGAGGCGCTGCTCATCCCACAGGTGCAGGCTGTGAAGCAGATGCCAGAACACTCCTTCCTGTGCGTTGGCGGGGGTTTTGTCCATGGGGATCACGCAGAGCGCCTGCCAATGGGAGAGGAGCTGCCAGCTCAAGTCCTCCAGCTGCTGGTAGGGAATCTTGCGTGCCAGAAAATGGCGAACCGCCTGGGCCAGCGGGCCGGCGTGTTGGGCTATGTAATCATGACAGGTCACCGGTTCCTCCTTCTGGTTCTGCTCCCCGATGCGTGGCACACATCGGGGAGCAGAGTATAGAAAAAGAGACCGGTGACCCGTTCAGGGACGCGGTGGAATGTGATCCGGGCCGCGTTATTTGTCCGCGAGCAGCACCACTTTCTTCAGGATGATGGGGCTGGTGGGGACGTCGTTGGCACGCAGGATGGAGCTGTAGCCGGTCTGGACCTGGGCCAGTTTGTCCAGCACCTCCATCCCCTTCACGACCTGGCCGAACACGGTGTAACCGGCGCCGGCATTGGCGTTGAGGTTGTCGTTGTCCACCAGATTGAAATAGAACTGGCGAGTGGCGCTGTCGACCGCCTGGGTGCGGGCCATGGCGATGGTGCCGCGCTTGTTGGGCAGGCCGCCTCTGGACTCGTTGACCACGGGATCGAAGGTCGGCAGGGGCTGGAACTGCTGGTTGTAGCCTCCACCCTGCACCACGAAGTTCTGGATCACCCGGTGGAACAGGCTGCCGTCATAGCTGCCGTCTGCCACGTAGCGCAGGAAGTTCTTCACGGTCTGGGGCGCCTGTTTGGGGGCCAGCTCCACGACGATGGTGCCATGGTTGGTCTCCATCTGGACTTTTTGACCGGCAAAAGCCAGGGGGGCGATCAGGGTGACCAGTAACCAGAGTTTCTTCATTTATATGTCCTCGCTCAGCTCGGCTGACCTTTGAGATAACCGCGCAGCGCCTCGTCGGCCATGATCTGCTGCAGCACGCTGCCCAGTTGCTGGTTCAGAGTGGATTCCAGATCGGCCATGCTCGGCTCGCCCGGGCCCTCCTTGCTGGAGGACATGTTGAACTGCTTGGTCAGCTTGCTGCCCTGGAAGTCGGCAATCACCTGCAGGCTGACGCGGGACTTGGTGACATAGGTGAAGGTCTTCTCTTCCACGGTGACGGCGGCAGTGGAGATGGCCAGCGTCAGGTTGGTGGTGCCGCTGTTGCCCACTTCCAGGCCCTGGCTGCGCAGCCCTTCCGCCAGTTTTTCAGCCAGCAGGCTGTTGAGAGGCTGACTGCTGTTCACCAGCACAGGGGCCTTCTCTTTCTTCTTGATGGAGAAGACATAGGCGGCTTCACGCTTGTCCACCCCTTCCATGGTGATGCGGTTGCCGGAGTAATACTGCTGGTTGGAGGGGATGACTTGCGGGTTGAGCAGGGCGCTCTCGGGCCAGTGAGTAGCACAACCGCCTAATACCAGAGCGGCCAGCAGCAAGAGTGACTTTTTCATCATGGGTTTCCTTTAGCTTTATCTTTAGCGTTTGATGGCTTTCAAAATAACGAATTTGCTGTTCGACGCAACGACTTGTGCGTTGCCAAACAGGCGCTTGAGTTTGTTGTGATAGTCCAGATGACGGTTGCCTACTATCCAGAGTTCGCCCCCCTGAGGCAACACCCGATGGGCGTCGCTGAACATCTGCCAGGCGATGTGATCGGTGATCGCCTGCAGCTGATGGAAGGGGGGATTGCAGAGGATCCTGTCCGCTGCCCCGACGGGAACGTCATCGAGACAGTTGTTGACCATGAAGTGGGCACGGGGCAGGGCATCGGGCAGGTTGTGCTCGACGTTGAGCCGTGCGGACGCCACCGCCATCCGGGATTCGTCGATGAAGGTCACCTCCACCTCGCTGTCGCGCGTGAGCAGGGAGAGCCCGAGCACGCCATTGCCACATCCCAGATCGATCACCCTGCGGGCACTGTGGATGGGCAGGTTGTCCAGCATGAAGCGGGCGCCGATATCCAGGCTCGTGCGCGAGAACACGTTGGCATGGTTGTGGATGAGCATGTCGGTGCCTTCCAGCGGCCAGACGGTCGGGAAGGGACTGGTCAGGGACGGGCGCTCGGCGGCCGGGGTGCAATGAATGAGGCGTGCCTTCTTCCAGGCGAGCGAGGTGCGGGTCTCCCCCAGATACTTTTCGAACAGCTTGAGGGTGGAGGTGTGGATGTCCTTGGCCTTGCCGGCAGCAATGATGCGGGTCGCAGGGGTCACGACCCCGCGCAGGGCAAGCAGTTGCTGCTCCAGCAGCGCCTGATACTTGGAGACCTTGATCACCACCAGGGCGGGGGCATCGGGCAGGGGGGCCAGCGCATCCTGCAGGGTGATGGCGTGGGGAGCCAGCCCGTTTTCCGCCAGGTTGGCCAGGGTGGCCCGCTCGCTGATGTGGGAGTCGGTCACGCAGACGGGGGCGTGGGCATGCAGATAGCCTGCCAGGGCGCCGAAGCCGTCGTTCATGATGATGACGGGGCCGTCAGGTGCCTGCTGCGATTCGGCAAGGTGGCTTATCAGGTACTCGTCCGCCGCATCCCAGGCCTGCAGAGGGTCCTGGCTCTGCCGCGGGTAACGATACAGGGTCAGGCGGCAGTGGGCCGTGTCGAGCAGGGTTTGCATAGGCAAGAGTCCAACGTGTGATTGATGAATGGCGACCGTCTGCCCCGTGTTGCCCGGCAGCGGTGAAAGTGGCGCTATTCTAGCGGCGGCGGAGAAATTCACCAGTCCGGTACGGCGAGAGCGAGCGGATCCTTCGTACCTGATGCATCGGGCGCACAACCCTGGCTACAATGGCCGGATATTCAACGAGGAGTCCTTACCGTGAGCATGCAACAACAGATAGAGGCCAAGCTGGCCGCCGCGCTCTCCCCGAGCCACCTGGAAGTGATCAATGAAAGCTACATGCACAGGGTGGCACCGGGCTCCGAAAGCCACTTCAAGGTAGTCGTGGTGAGCCAGGCGTTTGAGGGACAGCGTTTGCTGGGGCGCCATCGTCAGGTGAACGGGGTGCTGGCCGACGAGCTGGCGGGAGCCATTCATGCATTGGCGTTGCATACCTATACCGAATCCGAGTGGCAGGCCAGGGAGCAGGCGCCAAAGACGCCGGGTTGCGTCAGCAAATCCCCCTTTGCGTGAGCCGTTGGACCTTCTGATGGCGCCTTCCTCGGGCCATTAACAACGCTATCACGAATGGTGTGCCGCCAGGGATGAGGGGTGTAGCATTATTTTTTCTAATCCTTTTCCTTACGCCTGAAAAATACCTCTATATGGTTAGTTTTGCGAAAAGTCCTTTAAAACCACGGTTTGCAAGGACGTGCGCGAAATATTCAGTGAAGGTTAATTTTGTGATAGGGCGGGGATTTTCCCCATTTGGCGTGGCGGCTAACTCGCCTAAGGTGGTAAACTCAGGCGCTTTTGAATGATCCTGTATGTTGCTGATTTGTTTATTTCTTCGACAGCTTTCCGCGATGTTGACGGGCTCATTCAACAACTCGTCGTGATGTATTTCTCGGCGCTAACCAACCTGTCTTCCCTTAACGGTAGTGCAAGTGAGTATGATTACAATTAAAAGAGGACTGGACATCCCCGTGCTGGGTGCTCCGGAGCAAGTAATCTACGATGGCCCGGCCATCACCCGTGTTGCTACACTCGGCGAAGAGTTCGTGGGGATGCGTCCTACTATGTTTGTCAAAGTAGGTGATCGCGTCATTAAAGGTCAGGAGCTCTTCGAAGATAAGAAGAATCCCGGCGTTAAATTCACGGCCCCTGCCACCGGTGTGGTTTCTGAGATCAACCGTGGTGCCAAGCGTGTTCTCCAGTCCGTCGTCATCGACATCGATGGGTCCGACGAGCAGGTGACCTTTGAGCATTTTGCCTCCGCCGAGCTGGCACAGCTCGAGCGTAGCAAGGTGCAGGAGATCCTGGTCGCATCAGGCCAATGGACCGCGCTGCGTACCCGCCCATTCAGCAAGGTGCCGGCCGTGGGCTCCACCCCGCGCGCCATCTTCGTTACCGCCATGGACACCAACCCGTTGGCCGCCAGTGCGGAGCTGATCATCAAGGAGCAGGCCCAGGCCTTCCTCGACGGTCTGGCCGTGCTGACCCGCCTGACCGATGGTACCGTCCACGTCTGCAAGGGCGAAGCCAGCCTGCCGCACTCCTCCCTGGCCCAGGTCAAGGAAGCAGTGTTCGTCGGTCCGCATCCCGCCGGTCTGCCGGGCACCCACATCCACTTCCTGGATCCGGTCGGTGCCAACAAGGTGCAGTGGCACATCAACTATCAGGACGTGATCGCTTACGGCAAGCTGTTCACCACCGGCCAGATCTTCACCGACAAGGTGATCTCCCTGGCTGGCCCGAACGTCATCAAGCCGCGTCTGCTGCGTACCCGTCTGGGTGCCAGCCTCAGCCAGCTGACCAACAACGAGCTGCGTGCGGACGAAAACCGCATCATCTCCGGTTCCCTGCTGAGCGGTGCCAAGGCCGAAGGGGTCCATGACTACCTGGGTCGCTTCCACAACCAGGTGAGCGTGCTGGGCGAAGGCCGTGAGAAAGAGTTCATGGGCTGGGTCAAACCCAGTGCCAACAAGTTCTCCATCACCCGTACCACCCTCTCTCACCTGATGAAGGGCAAACTCATCAACTTCACTACCACCACCAACGGTAGTGATCGCTCCATGGTGCCTATCGGCAACTATGAGCGTGTGATGCCGCTCGACATCCTGCCGACCCTGCTGCTGCGGGATCTGATCTCCGGTGACACCGACAGCGCGCAGGCGCTCGGATGCCTGGAGCTGGATGAGGAAGATTTGGCGCTCTGTACCTTCGTCTGCCCCGGCAAGACAGAGTACGGCCCCGTCTTGCGTGAGTGCCTGACCAAGATCGAACTGGAAGGTTAAGCGATGAGTTTCAAGCAACTTCTTGAAAATATGGAACATCACTTCGAGCCGGGTGGCAAGTACGCCAAGTACTATGCCCTGTTCGAAGCGGCGTACACCCTGTTTTATACCCCGGGTTCCGTGACCCGCAATGCCGCCCACGTCCGTGATGCGATCGATCTGAAGCGCATGATGATCATGGTGTGGCTGGCCGTGTTCCCGGCCATGTTCTGGGGCATGTACAACGTCGGCAACCAGTCCATCGCCGCCATCGCCCACATGGGCAGCGCGGCCGGTGCCGATTCCTGGCAATACGCCCTGGCCACCCTGTTCGGTGCCTCGCTGGATCCGGCCGTCGCCGGCATCGGCAGCAAGATGCTGATCGGTGCGGCGCACTTCTTCCCGATCTACATCACCGTCTTCATCGTCGGTGGTTTCTGGGAAGTGCTGTTCGCCATGGTGCGCAAGCACGAGATCAACGAAGGCTTCTTCGTGACCTCCATCCTGTTCGCCCTGATCGTGCCGCCCGAGCTGCCCCTGTGGCAAGCTGCCCTGGGTATCACCTTCGGTGTGGTGCTGGCCAAGGAAGTGTTCGGTGGTACCGGCAAAAACTTCCTGAACCCGGCGCTGGCGGGTCGTGCCTTCCTGTTCTTCGCCTACCCGGGTCAAATCTCCGGTGATGCGGTCTGGGTTGCCGTTGACGGCTTCTCCGGCGCAACCGCACTGAGCCAGTGGGCCCAGGGCGGCCAGATGGCGCTGATCAACGGTGCCACCGGTGAAGCCATCAGCTGGATGGACGCCTTCCTTGGCAACCTGCCCGGTTCCATCGGTGAAGTTTCCACCCTGATGATCCTCATCGGCGCAGCCATGATCGTCTACATGCGCATAGCCTCCTGGCGCATCATCGCTGGCGTCATGGTCGGCATGGTCGCGACCTCCCTGCTGTTCAACGTCATCGGTTCCGATACCAACCCCATGTTCAGCATGCCGTGGCACTGGCACCTGGTGCTGGGTGGCTTCGCGTTCGGCATGGCCTTCATGGCGACCGACCCCGTTTCCGCTGCCTTCACCAACAAGGGCAAGTGGTGGTATGGCGCCCTGATCGGCGTGATGGTGGTGCTGATCCGGGTAGTGAACCCCGCATTCCCGGAAGGCATGATGCTGGCCATTCTGTTCGCCAACCTGTTTGCCCCCTTGTTTGACCATTTCGTGGCGCAGGCGAACATCAAGCGGAGGATCGCACGTGGCGTTTAATAAAGACTCTACTACCGGCACCCTCGCCGTAGTGACCGGTCTGTGTCTGGTCTGCTCCATCGTGGTCTCCGTGGCTGCCGTGGGTCTGCGTCCGGCCCAGCTGGAAAACAAGGCACTGGACAAGCAAAGCAACATCCTGTCCGTCGCCGGCGTCGACATCAGCGCCGTGGCCAAGCGTGATCTGGCCCAGCTCTATGGCGACAAGATTGAAGCGCGTCTGGTGGATCTGACCAGCGGTGAGTTCGTTGACGGCGACGCCGACAACTTCGACACCAAAGTCGCCGCCAAGGATCCGGCCAAGAGCATCCGTCTGGCCCCGGCCGACGACAAGGCCGGCCTGCGTCAGATCTCCAAGCTGGTTCCCGTGTTCTTCGCGAAAGATGCCGAAGGCAAGGTCGACAACATCATCCTGCCGATCTACGGCCAGGGTCTGTGGTCCACCATGTATGCCTTCGTAGCGGTCGCGGCCGACGGTCAGACCATCAAGGGCATCACCTACTATGACCACGGTGAAACCCCGGGTCTGGGTGGCGAGATCGAGAACCCGGCCTGGCGCGAGCTGTTCGTCGGCAAGAAGCTGTTCGACCAGAACGGTCAGCCTGCGCTGCGGGTGATCAAGGGCCATGCTCCGGCTGGTTCCGAGCATGAAATCGACGGCCTGTCTGGTGCAACCCTGACCGGTAATGGTGTACAGCACACCTTCGACTTCTGGATGGGCCCCAAGGGCTTCGGTCCCTTCCTGGCCAAGGTACGTGCAGGAGAAATCAACAATGGCTGACAAGAGCGAAATGAAAAAGTTGCTGTTGACGCCTGTGCTCGGCAACAACCCCATCGCACTGCAGGTGCTGGGTGTCTGTTCCGCGCTGGCCGTTACCAGCCAGATGAAGACGGCGTTCGTGATGACGCTGGCCGTTACCGCGGTCACCGCCTTCTCCAACCTGTTCATCTCTCTGATCCGCAACCAGATCCCTAACAGCGTGCGGATCATCGCCCAGATGGCGGTGATTGCCTCGCTGGTTATCGTGGTTGACCAGGTGCTCAAGGCGTATGCCTACGACATCTCCAAGCAACTGTCGGTGTTCGTCGGTCTCATCATCACCAACTGTATCGTGATGGGTCGTGCCGAAGCCTACGCCATGAAGAGTGCCCCGCTGCCCTCCTTCCTGGACGGTATCGGCAACGGTCTGGGTTATGGCGCCGTGCTGCTGACCGTGGCCACCGTGCGCGAGATCCTGGGTTCCGGCACCTGGTTCGGCATCGAGCTGCTGCCGCTGGTGAACAATGGTGGCTGGTATGTGCCCAACGGCCTGCTGCTGCTGCCGCCGAGTGCGTTCTTCATCATTGGTCTGATCATCTGGGGCGTGCGCACCAAGGATCCCAAGCAGGTGGAGGCGAAGGATTAAGGTATGGAACACTATATCAGTCTGTTGATTCGCTCGATCTTCATCGAGAACCTGGCGCTCTCCTTCTTCCTGGGGATGTGTACCTTCCTGGCGGTGTCCAAGAAGGTCAAGACCGCCATGGGCCTGGGGATTGCCGTTATCGTGGTTCAGACCGTGGCCGTCCCGGCCAACAACCTGATCTACAACTACGTGCTCAAAGACGGTGCCTTGGTATCCGGTCTGGATCTGAGCTTCCTGAGCTTCATCACCTTCATCGGGGTGATCGCGGCCCTGGTACAGATCCTGGAGATGGCCCTGGACAAGTACTTCCCGGCCCTCTACAACGCCCTCGGTATCTTCCTGCCGCTCATCACCGTGAACTGCGCCATCTTCGGCGGCGTCTCCTTCATGGTGCAGCGTGACTACAACTTCGTTGAGTCCGTGGTCTATGGCGTGGGTTCGGGTGCAGGCTGGATGCTGGCCATCGTCGCGATGGCAGGGATCCGCGAGAAGATGAAATATTCCGATGTTCCGGAAGGCCTGCGTGGCCTTGGCATCACCTTCATCACCGCGGGTCTGATGGCGCTGGGCTTCATGTCCTTCTCTGGTATTTCCCTGTAATCGGAAAGGAAATATAGATGGAAATTATTCTGGGTGTGGTCATGTTCACCGTGATCCTGCTGGCCTTGGTGGCAGTCATTCTGTTCGCCAAGTCCAAGCTGGTGACCGCCGGTGACGTGACAATCAGCATCAACGGCGACCCGGCCAAGGCTGTGACCAGCCCGGCGGGTGGCAAGCTGCTTGGCGTGCTCGCCGGCAGTGGTATCTTCGTCTCCTCCGCCTGTGGTGGCGGTGGCTCCTGTGGTCAGTGCAAGGTGCGCGTGAAATCCGGCGGCGGCGACATCCTGCCGACCGAGCTGGATCACATCAGCAAGGGCGAAGCCCGTCATGGCGAGCGTCTGGCCTGTCAGGTCACCGTTCGTTCCGACATGGACATCGAACTGCCGGAAGAGATCTTCGGCGTGAAGAAGTGGGACTGTACCGTCATCTCCAATGACAACAAGGCCACCTTCATCAAGGAGCTCAAGCTGCAGATCCCGGATGGCGAGAGCGTGCCGTTCCGCGCCGGTGGTTATATCCAGATCGAAGCGCCGGCTCACCACGTGCAGTACAAGAACTTCGATATTCCCGAGGAGTATCGTGGCGACTGGGATCGCTTCAAGATCTTCGAGCTGGAGTCCAAGGTCAACGAGCCGATCATCCGTGCCTACTCCATGGCGAACTATCCGGAAGAGTTCGGCATCATCATGCTGAACGTGCGGATCGCCACTCCGCCGCCCAGCAACTGGACTGCTCCTCCCGGCCAGATGTCTTCCTACATCTTCAGCCTGAAGGCCGGTGACAAGGTGACCATCTCCGGTCCGTTCGGCGAGTTCTTCGCCAAGGACACCGACGCCGAAATGGTGTTCGTCGGTGGTGGTGCGGGTATGGCGCCGATGCGCTCCCACATCTTCGACCAGCTGCGCCGTCTGAAGACCAAGCGCAAGATGAGCTTCTGGTACGGTGCCCGTTCCAAGCGCGAGATGTTCTATGTCGAAGACTTCGACATGCTGCAGGCCGAGAACGACAACTTCCAGTGGCACGTCGCCCTGTCCGATCCGCAACCGGAAGACAACTGGGATGGCTACACCGGCTTCATCCACAACGTGTTGTTCGAGAACTACCTCAAGAACCACGAGGCGCCTGAGGATTGCGAGTTCTACATGTGCGGGCCTCCCGTGATGAACGCCGCCGTCATCAACATGCTGAAAAACCTCGGTGTTGAAGACGAGAACATCCTGCTGGATGACTTCGGTGGTTAATCCATGCACAGCGTTGTAAAGACCTGGCTAGCCTTCGGGCTAGCCTTTTTCTTGACTGGGTGCGGTCAGGAAACGGTCCAATCCAAGCCGGAGATCCACATCACCGGCAGCACCATGGGTACCTACTACTCCATCAAGGTGGCAGATAGCGCCGTTCAGGATGCCGCCAGGCTGCAAGCCGAGGTCGACGTCTTGCTGGAGCGGGTCAACGATCAGATGTCGACCTATCGCCCGGATTCCGAGCTGTCACGCTTCAACCAGCACAAGAGCAATACCCCTGTGGTGGTTTCCCGCGATACCGCGCGGGTGGTGACCGAGGCCATTCACATTGGCCGCGAGAGCCGCGGGGCGCTGGACGTCACCGTCGGTCCTCTGGTCAATCTGTGGGGCTTTGGGCCGGATGCCAGACCGACCAAGGTGCCGTCCGACGAGCTGATCGCCCAGACCCGGCAGAAGACGGGCCTTGGCAATCTGCATGTGATAACCTCTGCCGATGCCGATACCCTGCAAAAGGACATCCCGGACCTCTACGTGGATCTCTCCGCTATTGCCAAGGGGTTTGGCGTGGACAAGGTGGCCGAGTACCTGGAGTCCCAGGGGGCGCGCAACTATCTGGTGGAGATCGGCGGCGAGCTGCGCATCAATGGTGTCAACGGCAAGGGGCATCCCTGGCGTGTCGCCATCGAGAAGCCGACCGTCAATGCCGGTTCCGTACAGGAGGTGATCCTGCCCGGTGACAACGGGGTGGCCACCTCGGGCGAGTACCGCAACTATTACGAGCTGGACGGCAAGCGCTTCTCCCACACCATGGATCCGCTGACGGGCAAGCCCATCCAGCACCGCCTGGTGTCGGTGACCGTCATCCACCCTTCCTGCATGACTGCAGACGGGTTGGCGACCGTGTTCATGGTCATGGGGCCGGAGAAGAGCCTGGCCTATGCCAAGGAACGGGGGCTGGCCATCTTCACCATCACCAAGACGGATGACGGGTTCGAAGAGGCCTATTCGGATGCCTTCAAACCATATCTGGTCAAGAAGTAAGGGGTAACTACATGCAGATCTTTCTGATCACCTTCGGGGTGTTTCTGATGGTCGTGGTGGCCATGGCCATCGGCTACATTTTCCAGCGCAAGTCCATCTCCGGCTCCTGTGGCGGCCTGGGTTCCATCGGGATCGAGAAGGAGTGTGACTGCCCGGAGCCCTGCGACAACCGCAAGAAGAAGATGGCCAAGGAAGAGGCCCGTCGCAAGATGCTGGTGGACAACCGCATCATCTAACGGCGGATATCGCTCTGAAGGCAGCCTTGCAACGAAACGAGCCGACCCCTGGGTCGGCTCGTTTTTATATGTGGCATGGGGTCAGTAGTCATATTGGCTGCATGCCTTTGCCTTGAACTCTTTCTTTCGCTTTGCCAGCTCCTCCCTGGTGCCCAGTTCATCCCCCTGCCTGATGGCGGTTTCCAGTATCTCGATGCGCTTGTACAGCCAGCTGCATTCGGCCGTCGGGTGATCCTTGGCCATGGTCGCTAGCGGCAACAGCAGCAGGCAGAGCCCCGCCCGGATGATGCTCATGCTTCTCCTCCTTGAGTCTCGTGTGGATGTGGCCTTGAGAGTCTATGCCGCCGCGCCCGCGCGCAGACTGGCAGAAATGACAGGCTTGGGGTAGCATGGAACGTCCAACTGGTTATCCATACAGTATTTTTGGCGTTCGACATGTCTCCTCGCCGGATGCCCAGGGTCTATCCCTATGATCTGTTCGGGAGGCTGTCGACACAGCAACAGACACGGCCATGCGCAAGATCATTCACATCGACATGGACTGCTTCTTCGCCGCGGTGGAGATGCGGGACAACCCGGCCCTCAGGGAGGTGCCGCTCGCCATTGGTGGCGCCGCCGACCGACGCGGGGTCATCTCCACCTGCAACTACGTGGCGCGCCGCTTCGGGGTGCGCTCCGCCATGCCGAGCGCCCTGGCCAGAAAGCTTTGTCCGCCATTGGTGCTGATCCCCGGGCGGATGGCCGTCTACAAAGAAACTTCACGCCAGTTGCGCGCCATCTTCCTGCGCTACACCGAGCAGGTGGAGCCGCTCTCCCTCGATGAAGCCTATCTCGACGTGACCCAGAGTCCCCGCTGCGGTGGCAGCGCCACCCTGATGGCGGCGGAGATCCGCGCCGCCATCAGCGCCGAGCTTGGGCTGACTGCCTCGGCCGGTGTGGCGCCGAACAAGTTTCTGGCCAAGCTCGCCTCGGAGCAGCGCAAGCCTGATGGCCTGTTCGTCATCCGCCCCCAGGAGGTGGACGAGTTCGTGCGTCAGCTCCCCCTAGGCAAGCTGCCCGGCATCGGCCGCAAGACGGCAGAGCGGCTGGAGTCCCTCGGGCTGTATTCGTGCGAAGATGCCCGCCAGCTCGGCAACGAGGAGCTGATCGCCCGTTTCGGCAAGCTCGGGGAGATGCTGGCCGGCCGCATCTGGGGGCATGACGATCAGCCGGTGCAGGCCCGACGGGTGCGCAAGAGCATCGGAGTAGAGACGACGCTCGCCAGCGATGTGCTGGACGAGGACGCCTGCTGGCAGGTGCTCAGCCGGCTCATTCCCGAGCTGGAGCAGCGTTTTGCCAAGGCCTGCCCTGCGGAAATGCTGATGGGGCAGGGGATCAAGTTGAAGTTTGCCGATTTTCACCAGACCACCGTCTATCGCAAGGGGAGTTATCAGGCGGCCCGTTTCCACGATCTGCTGCACGAGGGACTGCAACGGGCTCAAGGAAAGCCCATTCGCCTGCTCGGTCTGGTCGTTGGTTTGCCCGGAGCGGGTGAAATCAATCAATTAAGCCTGGATCTCTGCTGATTTAGTTAAGTTTTTGTATCCAAAACCGATACAGTGTTCACATCTGTAGACGTTAGGAAATAGTGGCATGAGTTCTCTTTCTGTTCAGGGACGGATCACCCTGATCGCCGGTTGCTGTCTGCTGGCCAGTGCCGTCGCGCTGGTGGCTTCTTCTCTTTTCAACGCGGCCCGCATGCAGGAGCAGGTGCTCACCTCCACCACCCTGGAGGGGCAGCACGCGGCAGAAAACTGGATGCAGGCCATGGGGGCGACCCAGGCAGCCCGGGTGACCAGCTACCTCGATGAGGCTTACTTCAGGGCTACCCTGCTTGCCGAGGGCATCTTGTTCCAGCGCAAGAACGCGGCCGACAACTTCGTTCACTCCGAGGCGCTGCGCAATGCCGTCAACCAGCAGTTGCAGGATGCGGCGGAGTCGTCAGCGAACCTGCTCGGTGTCTATGCGGTATTCGAACCCAACCAGCTCGACGGGGAGGATGACAACTATCAGGGGTCGACGGCGCTCGGCGCCAACGACAAGGGGCGTTTTTCCAGCTATTGGGCCAGGGTCGACGGCAAGGTCAACCTGGAGGTGATGGACGAGGCGATGCTGGCCAACGACAAGCCCTCCGGACACGGCGGTCTTGAGAACGACTGGTACAGTTGCAGCATCCGCAACAAGGCGCTCTGTCTGCTCGAGCCCTATGTGGACGAGGTGGGGACCCAGCAGGTGTTGATGACCTCGGTGACCGTGCCGCTGCTGGACCAAGGCTCCCTGCTTGGCATGGTGGGGGTCGACATCTCCCTGGGGACCCTGCAGAGTCTGGTGGAAGAGATGGGCCGGACCCTCTACAAGGGGCAGGGCAAGGTGCTTCTGCTCAGCAGTGAAGGGCGGGTGGCCGGCGTGGAAGGGTTCCCGGTCGCCCTTGGCAATCTGCTGGAGCAGCAAGGGCTGGCGCAGGATCTCAAGGGGTGGCTGACCAAGGGAGATGTGGTGACGCGCTGGAGCCCGGATGGCGCACTGTTGCAGACCTTCGTGCCGGTCAGCATGCGCGGTACGGATCGCAAGTGGGGCATCTATATCGAGCTGCCCCGCGCCGTGGTGCTCGCCTCGGCCCTGCAACTGCAAGGGGAGCTTGAGGATCAGGCCCAGCGCAGCGTGGCCACCCAGCTCACCATAGGTGGCGGGATTTCGGCGCTCGCCCTGCTCTGCATCTGGCTGATGGCCCAGCGCATCGTGGCGCCCATCCGCGCCGTGGTGGCACGCCTCAAGGACATCGCCAGCGGGGAGGGGGATCTCACCCAGCGCATCGATCTGCGCAGGGATGACGAGATAGGCGAGCTGGCCAAGTGGTTCAACAACTTCCTGGACAAGCTGCAATCCACCATCAGCCAGGTGATCGACACCGTTGCGGGCACTCGGGCCAGTGCGGCCCTGGCGGCGCAAGGGGCAGCCCGTACCAGCGCCGGCATGCAGTCCCAGTATCAGGAGGTGGATCTGGTGGCGACCGCGTTTGAAGAGTTGAGCGCTACCGCCCTGCAGGTCGCCGGCAATGCCAATGCGGCGGTGGCGGCGGCCGATGAGGCCGACACGGCGGCCCAGGAGGGCAAGTCCGTGGTGGCGCAGACCCAGGAGGCCATGTCCAGACTGATGACGGTGATAAGCGACGCCAAACCAGTGGTGGAACACCTCTCCGCCAACAGCGACAACATCAACGACATCCTGGTGGTGATCCAGGGGATTGCCGAGCAGACCAACCTGCTGGCCCTGAACGCGGCCATCGAGGCGGCCCGAGCCGGTGAGCAGGGGCGCGGTTTTGCGGTGGTCGCCGACGAGGTGCGCAACCTGGCGGGCCGAACCCAGAACGCCATCGTCGAGATCCAGAACCTCATCGGCCAGTTACAGTCAGGGACGGAGGCGGTGGTGAAGGCGATCCTGACCGGTCATCACCAGGCGGATCTGACCCTCACCAAGGTGGAGCAGTCGGTCAGCGTGCTGGAGCAGATCATCCAGGCTGTCGGCACCATCCACCAGATGAACGAGCAGATCGCGAGGGCCGCGCAGGAGCAGAGCGGAGTGGCGGGCGAGATCAATCGCAACGTCAGCAACATTCGCGATGTGAGCCATACCATTCGGGCGGAAGCGGCGACCTCCGCCGACAACGGGCGCGAGCTGTCGCAACTGGCGGACAAGCAGCAGCAACTGGTGGGCCAGTTCCGGGTGTAGGGGAGGATAAGAAAAAAGGCGCCATCCAACCGGAGGCGCCAAACACATTCAGATGACAGACTGGGTTAAATCGACCTGATTTAGCCCTTCTTCCCGCAGAGGAAGAAACACAACACCACAATCACTGTCGACTCACTCACAAAAACCACATGAAAACCAACATGGAAGAGAAGGTGTGAGCCATATGACAACGAATTGCGTGGCGAATTATGTTTATTCACTGGTCGACCCGCAACCGACAATTTATAATGCGCCCCATTAGAAAAATTCATCGTCGGCCGATTCCATGTCTCGTCGTTTACCTCCGCTCAATGCACTGAAAGCGTTTGAAGCCGCGGCTCGTCACTTGAGCTTTACCCGCGCAGCAGAAGAGCTGTTCGTGACCCAGGCAGCCATTAGCCACCAGATCAAGGCGCTGGAGGAGTATCTCGGCATCAAGCTGTTTCGCCGCAAGAATCGCTCCCTGCTACTGACCGAGGAGGGGCAGAGCTACTTCCTCGATATCAAGGACATCTTTGCCTCCATCTCCGAGGCGACCGACAAGCTGCTGGCCCGCAGCGCCAAGGGGGCGCTCACCGTCTCCCTACAGCCGAGCTTCGCCATCCAGTGGCTGGTGCCCCGCCTGGTCAAGTTCAGCGAACGCCACCCGGACATCGATGTGCGGATCAAGGCGGTGGACATGGACGAGGGGTCGCTGACCGACGACGTGGACGTGGCCATCTACTACGGCCGCGGCAACTGGCCGGGTCTTCGTTCGGACAAGCTGCACACCGAATACCTGATCCCGGTCTGCTCGCCCCTGTTGCTGACCGGCCCCAAGCCCCTGCGCACCCCGGACGATCTGACCCGCCACACCCTGCTGCACGACACCTCCCGGCGTGACTGGAAGGCCTGGTTCCGCCAGCTCGACATCGATGCCCCCAATGTCAATCAGGGGCCCATCTTCAGCCACTCCACCATGGTGATCCAGGCGGCGATCCACGGTCAGGGGGTGGCGCTCGGCCACAGCGTGCTGGCCCAGCCGGAGATCGAGGCGGGTCGTCTCATCTGCCCGTTCGAACAGGTGCTGGTGAGCAAGAACGCTTTCTATCTGGTGTGTCAGGAGCAGCAGTCCGATCAGGGCAAGATAGTGGCCTTCCGTGACTGGATGCTGGAACTGGTTGAGCAGGAAGAGGCCCGCAGGCGTGCCCGCCTTGCCGATGCCTGAGGAGTTGACCTGGTGACTGACCTGACAAGAGAGGGGGCGAGTGACGCCCCCGTTCGCATTTTGCTGGCCCACGGCGCGGGGGCGGGCATGGAGCACAGCTTCCTGGCCGAGTTGTCGCGACTGCTGGCGGGGCCGGAGATCGAGGTGGTGCGCTTCAACTTCCCCTACATGACCAAACGGGCTCAGGACGGCAAACGCAGGCCGCCGGACAGACAACCCGTGCTGCTGGCTCACTGGCGCGAGATGGTGCGCCAGTTTGCCCATCCCCGGCTGTTTCTGGCGGGCAAGTCCATGGGGGGAAGGATGGCGGCCGAGCTGTTTTGCGAGGGGGGCGACGAGATGGATGCTGCAGGATTGATCGTTCTCGGGTATCCTTTCCACCCCCCGGCCAAGCCCGACGCATGGCGGGGCGAGGTGCTCAAGCAGATCACGACGCCCACGCTGCTGCTGCAGGGGGAGCGCGATACCTTCGGTTCCCGCGCCGAGCTGGCCGATTTCCCCTTCTCACCTGCCGTATCGGTCCACTGGCTGACCGACGGGGATCATGGTTTCAAACCGAGAAAGGCGAGCGGCATGAGCGAGCAAGAGAACCTGCGCCTGGCCGCGGAGCGGGTCAAGGGCTTTATCGCGGCGGTGGGTCGCTCCTGACCATCTCGAGCGGGTCGAGAGAAGAAGCGTGCAAGGAGAGAAGATGCAGATCCAACGACATTGGCTGGTGCTGGCGGGTTTCTTCGGCCTGACGGCCACCATGCTCGGGGCCTACGGCGCTCATGGGCTGGCGGCGACCGGCATCGCCCCCTCGTTGCTGGCGGCGTTCAACACCGCCGTGCAATACCAGTTTTTCCACGCCCTGGCCCTGCTGGTGCTGGGGTTGTGCGGTGTGCGCGGCAAGGTGATCACCTTCGCAGGCGCCGTCTTTGTGCTGGGGATCCTGGGATTCTCCGGCAGTATTTACGCCATGGTGCTGCTTGGCAGCAAGGGGCTGGGGCTCATCACCCCGGCCGGTGGCCTCTGTTTTATGTTGGGATGGGCGGCTCTGATGTGGGCCGGCTGTCGTCTTGGAGGAAAGAATGAATAATCTGCTGCTTTATTGCCGCCCGGGTTTTGAGAAAGAGGCGGCGGCAGAGATCACCGAGCGTGCCGGCAACATGCAGTGCTACGGCTTTGCCCGGGTCAAGGACGACAGCGGCTATGTGATCTTCGAGTTGTATGACGAGGAGCAGGCCGATCTGCTGGCGCGCAAGCTGCCGTTCCGCGAGCTCATCTTCATTCGCCAGATGCTGGTGGTGACTCACGAGCTGAAAGATCTGGAAATAAGCGATCGGGTCTCTCCCATCCTGGAGGCGGCGAGCGGTTACGCCATCTGCGGTGATCTTCGGGTTGAGACGGCCGATACCAACGAGGCGAAGGAGCTCTCCGCCTTCTGCCGCAAGTTCACCGTGCCGCTTCGCCAGGCGCTGCGCAGCAACGAGATCCTGACCAAGAAGGAGACCCCGAACCGTCCCGTGTTCCACGCCTTCTTCCTGGCCAATGACCACCTGATGCTGGGGTACTCCTACTCCTTCAACAACTCAGCCTTCCACATGGGGATCCCGCGCCTGCGCTTCCCGGCCGATGCCCCGAGCCGCTCCAGCCTCAAGCTGGAAGAGGCGTTCTACGTCTTCGTGCCGAAGGAAGAGTGGGACTTGCGCCTGTGCTCCGGCCTGAAGGCCGTGGATCTTGGCGCCTGCCCGGGTGGCTGGACCTATCAGCTGGTGCGTCGCGGCATGATGGTGACGGCGGTGGACAACGGCATGATGGCCCAATCCCTGATGGACACAGGTCAGGTGAAGCACATCCGTGACGATGGTTTCGTGTGGCGGCCGAGCAAGAAGAATACCTACTGGCTGGTGTGCGACATGGTGGACAAACCGGCGCGAGTGACCCACATGGTGGCCGACTGGTTCAGGGAAAACGACTGTCAGGAAGCCATGTTCAACCTCAAGCTGCCGATGAAGAAGCGCTACGCCGAGGCGGTGCACAACATCGAGGTGCTGCGCGGACTGCTGGCCGAGATCGACGGCGGTTTCATCATTCAGGCCAAACAGCTCTATCACGATCGCGAAGAGATCACGGTGCACGTCTACAACAAGTTCTGGGTCTCCAAGCTGGCACCCAAGTCCTGAAGCAGCATCGGGAACAGGGCATGAAAAAACCGGACGGCGACGTCCGGTTTTTTTGTGTCTGGGTCATCAGAATCGGTAGTCCAGACGCATCATGGACTCGTCGTCGGTGATCTTCAGCTCAATTTGCAGGGGAATGGTCTTGTCACTGGGGTTGAACTGCATCTTGACGCCATCCCCGCGAAGCTTGACCGAGGTGTTGATGCCGCCAGCGTTGAACTTGATCCTGGGCTTTTGCTTTTCGAAGGAGAGGCTGACGCTCTTCTCTGCCGTGAGGTTAAGCTTCTGATAGGGGGTGACCTGCCGATTGCCGTTGCTGTCGGTGGTGATATCCACCCCCAGAGAGAGCGGCTTGGGCTGTTTGAGCAGATCGTTGGTATCCAGGGTGGATTGCCAGGTCTGCTTGGCTGGCGCCTCGTGCTGGGGAGGCGGCGTCAACCAGGCATTGTCGACTGGCCTGTCTAATGCCGTGGCACTGCTGCTGACGATCAGCAAGATGAAAGTAGCACGCATGGTGGATCTCCTTATCCCTCATATCAACATAGTATTCATCTGGCGAGGGAGGTAGGGAGGCGTTGGCATAAAACAAAGGGAGCCGAAGCTCCCTTTTAAAATCATATGGTTGGACTCTATTTATAGACGGTCGATGATGGCCTGGGTGAATTCGCTGGTGGACGCAGTGCCCCCCAGGTCACGGGTCACCCGATCACCGGACTCGATGGTCGCCCGCACGGCCTCGCGAATGCGCTCCGCCTTGTCCTGCATGCCGAGATATTCCAGCATCTGGATGGAGGCGAGGATCACCGAGGTGGGGTTGGCGATGTTCTTGCCGGCGATGTCCGGCGCAGAGCCGTGTACCGCTTCGAAGATGGCGGCCCCTTCACCGATGTTGGCGCCCGGCGCCATGCCCAGCCCCCCCACCAGACCGGCACAGAGGTCCGAGAGAATGTCGCCGAACAGGTTGGTGGTGACCATCACATCGAAGCGCTCCGGGTACATCACCAGGTTCATGCAGGCGGCGTCGACGATCATCTCCTCGTTCTGGATGTCCGGGTAGCGGGCCGCGACCTGACGGGCCACTTCCAGGAACAGGCCGGAGGTGGACTTGAGGATGTTGGCCTTGTGGATGATGGTGACCTTCTTGCGTCCTTCCTGGCGCGCCAGCTCGAAGGCGAAGGTGACGATGCGCTCGGCCCCTTCCCGGGTGATGATGCTCATCGCCTCGGCGCTCTGGTTGTCATCGCTGCGCTTCTGGCCGGCACCGGAGTACATGCCTTCGGTGTTCTCGCGCACCGTGATGATGTCGATGTTGTCGTAACGGCTCTTGGTGCCCTTGAAGGAGAGGACGGGGCGCACGTTGGCGTAGAGATTGAACTTCTTGCGCAGGGAGACGTTGATGGAGGTGAAGCCGCCGCCGACCGGAGTGGTGAGCGGGCCTTTCAGGCTGACCTTGTTCTTCTCGATCAGATCGAGGGTGGCCTGGGGCAGCAGCTCGCCATGTTTTTCCAAGGCTACCAGACCGGCGTCTGCGTATTCGTAGTCGAAGTCACAACCCGCGTGGGTCAGGATCTGGATGGCGGATTCGATGATGCTGGGGCCGATGCCGTCGCCCGGGATGACGGTAATCTTTCTTTTTGACATGAGGCGTATCCACTTCTAGGGAACAGAGGGGGAGGATTCGTCGGCTTTATACCATTTTTGCACCACATCCTCCATGTTTCTTTACATTTTACCCATTTATGTCAACAGGTACGGCCTGTCTTGGGAAATGGTGTGCTGGGGAGCACGCCCCGGCATCAGGGATGGGAGGGTAGCGGATCTCCCGCAGGTTGAACCCGAGCGGGATATCGTGCTGCAGCCGGACCAGGCGTTGGGCCAGCAGGGCCTCTTCCCGGTGCTGGCGCAGCTTGAGCAGGGGTCTGGTGGCCTCCTCCCGCTCACAGGCCTCCAGCATGGCAGCCAGGTCCCCGTATTGCTGCAGCAACTGGGTGGCGGTCTTGGGGCCGATGCCGGGCACCCCCTTGATGTTGGAGCCGCCGATACCGGTCAGGGCCCAGAAGTCCACAAGCTGGGTCGGTGTAACGCCGTACTGCTGCTGGACGAAGGCGGCATCCAGCCAGCGTTTGTTGAAGTAATCCCGCACCCGGATCTGCGGGCAGATGAGCTGGCAGAACCCCTTGTCGGTGGAGATGATGGTGGCGCTGGCGCCGTGCTGGGCAATGCCGCTTGCCAGGGTGGCGATGAGATCGTCCGCCTCGTCGGTCTGGGAGAGCAGGGCATCCACACCGCACTCCCAGAAGGCGTCCTGCAGGTCGGCAAGCCCTTCTCTCAGCTCATCCGGCATGGGGGTGCGGCCCTCCTTGTAGGGGGGATAGAGCGTCTTGCGCCAGCTGTGGACCTCACCGTCAAAGACCGCGATGGCGTGGGTCGGCTGGCTGGCCGCCAGGAGCTTCTTGCAGGTGTTGATGAGGTTGGCACGGGTGGCGAGCAGGGCCTGAGCCGGGGTCAGTCCCTGCTGGCTCTGCACCGCGTGCAGTCGGCGGATGAGGTTGAGGGCATCGATGATGAGCAGGTGTGGCATGGGGCACTCCGGGCGTCGGGGATTGCCATTGTAACAATGGTGGCGTCTCCTGCTAACCCCGTAGAAGACCAGTCAATGAAAGAGGGGCTCATGGGCCCCTCCGGTGCGGTGCATTGTGATGTCCCGACTATTTGACTATCTCGTAGCAGGGAACGTACTGGCTGCCCGGCAGCTTCATGCGCTGCTGCTTGACGAAGCTTTCCAGCAATCTGTCCATCAGGTGCATCAGCTCCTTGTCGCCGTGCAGCTTGAAGGGACCCTTCTTCTCGATGGCCCTGATGCCCCCTTCCTTGACGTTGCCTGCGACGATGCCTGAGAAGGCGCGGCGCAGGTTGGCTGCCAGCAGCTGGGGCGGCTGGTTGCGATGCAGATCCAGGCTGGCCATGCTGGCGTGATCCGGCTCGAACGGCAGCTGGAACTCGGGCTCGATCCGCAGGGACCAGTTGAAGGAGTAGGCATCTCCCACCGACTTGCGGTATTCGCGGATCTTCGGCATCGCCTCCTTCATCACGCGGGCCACCTCGGGCGCATCGCCGATGATGATCCGGTAGAGACTGGTGGCGGCTTCCCCCAGGGTCGCCTTGACGAAGTCGTCGATGGCGCGGAAGTAGTCGGCGCTCTCTTTCGGGCCGGTCAGCACGATGGGGATGGGTTGGCGATCGTTGGCCGGGTGCATCATGATGCCGAGCAGGTAGAGCAGCTCCTCGGCAGTTCCGACCCCGCCCGGGAAGATGATGATGCCGTGACCCAGACGCACGAAGGCTTCCAGCCGCTTCTCGATGTCCGGCAGGATCACCAGCTCGTTGACGATGGGGTTCGGCGGTTCGGCGGCGATGATGGAAGGCTCGGTGAGACCGATGTAACGGCCGTTGCGCACCCGCTGCTTGGCGTGGCCGACGGCGGCCCCTTTCATGGGGCCCTCCATGGCACCCGGACCGCAACCGGTACAGATGTTGAGCTCGCGCAGACCCAGCTCGCTACCCACTGCCCGGGTGTACTGGTATTCCACTTCGTTGATGGAGTGGCCGCCCCAGCAGACCACCAGGTTGGGATCGGCGCCGGGCAGGATCGCCTTGGCGTTGCGCAGGATGGCGAACACCACGTTGGAGATATGGGTGGAGCTGGTCAGGTTGACCAGACGATTGGACTCGAGCTGGGTCGACACATAGAGAATGTCCCGCAGCACGGAGAACAGGTGCTCCTGGATGCCGCGGATGATCTCGCCGTCGACGAAGGCGTGCTCGGGGGCGTTGAACAGCTCGAGCTTGACCCCGCGCTCGCGCCGGATCACGTGAATATCGAAGGATTTGAAACGTTCCAGTATCTCTTTGGAACTGTCGGTATGGCTGCCGGAGTTGAGGACCGCCAGCGAGCAGTTGCGAAACAGTTGATAGATATCGCTGGAGGCCGTCTGCTTGAGGCGATCCACCTCGAGCTGGGACAGCAGGTCCATGCTGCCCACGGGATTGATGTGTGTGATCATAATTTCCCCTTTCACTCGCTTGTTATCGTTGTGCTTTCCCTGGGGAGAAAACGGGATGCTTTGGCATCCCTCGGGTTCGATAGTAGAGGCAAGGGGGTGGGCAGGGGAATAGGGGGACTGTGCGTTTGCCGCTTTTTTAGCCGCCCCTCAAAGCGGATTCAGGCGAGATTGACCTGATCCCGGCCGGAGTGCTTGGAACTGTAGAGCGCCTTGTCGGCGCGCTCGAACGCATCCGTGGTATGGTCGCCGGTCCGAAACAGAGTGGCACCGATGGAGATGGTGATCTCGACCCTGGCATCGCGAAAGCGGAACGGGATGCTCTTGATGGTCTGACGCAGGTTCTCCAGCGGCTTCTGGTACTTGTCCGGATTGATGTTCGGCAGCAGGACCACGAACTCCTCACCGCCAAAGCGGGCGATGAAGTCGGTGTCGCGCAAGGCGTTCTGCAGGGCCTTGGCAACCACCTTCAATGCCTTGTCGCCGGCCATGTGGCCGTAGTTGTCATTGATGTGCTTGAAGTGGTCGATGTCGATGATGGCCAGGCACAGGGGGGTGCCATAGCGTAGCCAGCGTTTGTATTCGAGCTCGAGCCGCTCGTCCAGGGCCGCCCGGTTGTGTACCTGGGTCAGGCTGTCGAGGAAGAGCTTGTGTTTCTGGATGGTGAGCCGCTTCTTGTACTCGGCGGTCTCGTCCTTCATCAACCTGAGCTTGGCTTCCATGTTGGAGAGGTGGGTGAGCAGGTGGCGCTCGCGGTTGGCCATCTCCTCCCGCTCCTGCTGCAGCCGGCGGATGGTGTCCAGATGCCCAGAAATGGCGCCCCTGAGTATTTGTGGCGAGTCATGGGCTGCCATGGCGCGATCGATGGCGGCGAGTTCCCGCTCCAGCGCCTGTCCGCTGAGATGGGCGGCATTTTGCAGCGCCCGCCCTTCATCCAGGGATTCGGTAAAGCTGTAATGGACCGAGGAGAGACTCTCGTTCAGGGTGCTGAGAAACGCCTGGGAGGCTTTGCGCTCTTCCCGGGTACCCTCGATGATGAGTTCGATGATCTGCAGGCAGACTTCGGCCAGCAGGGCAGGGGTGATGCCCCCGAGCAACTGGCGGCGGATGTCTGCGAGGCTCTCGCCCACGGCGCCGGCAAAGTCGAGCTCGGTGATGAGACGCTGCAACTCGTCTGAAATCTGGGCATGTGCCTTGACGTCAAAGGAGTCGGTAGGGGCCGGGCTGGAGAGCTCGGTGGGGATCTCCGCTGAAGGGGGGATCAGCGGCTTGCGCGGCAGCAGCTGGATCTTGATCGCCTGCTGGTAGAACTCCAGCAGCCGGATCACCTTCTTCTGGTGATCGCCGATGCCGTAACTCTCCGGGCTGGCGAGAAACTCCTTGAGGGCGCGGCGGGTATCTTCTGGAAACCCCTTGATGGTTTTGAGCTGTTTGCTGCCGAGATCGATGGCTGCCCGGGTCAGGCTGATGGACTCTTCCATGGTGTGGCTGTGCTGCTGCAACAGCTTCTCGATGGCGTTCAGATCGGCATCGATGGAGGTAAGAGGAGGGTTGCCTTCAAGTTTCTGCTTGAGCTTGGCGAGCCGGTTGTCGAGCTCGCGATCGTGGCCGCGACAGGCTTGCATCAACTTGCCGATGAACTGGATACTGCGGGTGCGTTCGGCATCGGAGAAGCTCGCCATGCCGTCAAGCTCCTGCTGTTTCTGCTGGAGGGATTCCCTGAGTCTTGCCAGTTGTCCTGTTACGGCAGCCATATCATTCATTCTTCAGGTCGCCCTGTTGTCATTATCGTTTTTGTTTCGTCCAGCAACAGAAAGCCAATCAAAGACCCCGTTGAGTACCTTTTTGTCACGGATTGTCCGCAACCTTCGTCCGTGAAAGCGCAAGCCAGTTAACCCATTGCTTTTCATGAGAAGAATTTACTTTTACCAGTCCCTTGTCAATTGCCATCAAGCAGCATTGCCACACATCTCCGTTAAAAAATGCGGCCTGCTGGCAATCGATGGCAGCCAGCTCAAGCCAGACGCTCTGCTGGCATTTTTCGCTGAGCTGAATGGCACCCGAGAGGGCCAGGTAGCAGAGATCGAACAGGCCGTGGTGATCGAGGGCCATGGCCGCCTTGGGCAGGAAGGGATGACTGACGATGCCGAGGCTGATGCGCCTGTCCAGCGGGTGCTCGCAGGGGAAGGCTGCCAGGGTGTCGAGCAGGGTCTGGGCCAGCTGATGCAACTGGGCCACGTGGCGCTGGGGCACCACATAGAGCAGGTGGCCTTCGCGCAGGTCGTAGATGCGGCCATCCTGCGGGGTCAGTTCGTTGACGTAGCGGCCGAAGGCCTGCTCTATCTCGCGGCTGACCTGATAGCCGTGCTGCTCCAGGCTGTTGATCAGGAAGGGAACCCGGAACAGCAGGTAGTGCAGCTTGTCGTCAAATTCGCTGGTGGGGCGTTCGCTCAGGTACCAGCGCTCGGATTTCTGCTGGCGCTTGGCCATCTCCCGCGGCCAGCGACTCATCAGTCGCTGCCAGTTGGCCAAGCCGCTGCGCGGCTCTACCAGCAGGGCCTCTCCCAGCTGTTTGGCATGAAGGCGCGCGACCCGCAGTTTCAGCCAGAGGGTGAAGAACAGATAGATGAAGAGTGCCAGCAGCAGCCCGGTGCTGACGCTGGTCCAGAGGTATCGCTCCTGCTGGTGCTGGCTGGCGTCGAGTTGCTGCTCCAGCTCCTTGACCTGTTGCACCCGCTCCACCTGGGCGTAGTTGTCGCGCACCGCCTCCTGCTCCAGCGCTAGCTGTTGCTGGCGAACCAGTTCGCTGCGCTGGTGGTAATTCTTGTAGCTCTCCAGGGCCTGCTGGAGGTAACCCTTCTGCTCATAGGCGACGGAGAGCAGGCGGAAGATCTCGAACTGGCGCCGGATGTCCCCAATCCGGTTGGCCAGGGTGAGGGCGTTCTCCAACTGCAGGATGGCGATGCCCGCCTCCTGCTGCTTGAGGTGCAGCTCTCCCAGCAACAGCAGGGTGTCGATGAGCGACTCCTTGTCATCCCCCAGCTCATGGGACTGGCGTGCGGCGTTCAGGTAGTTTCGCGCCAGGTTGAGATTGCCGGTCTGCAGGTAGGTCTTGCCTATCTCGAACTTGAGGTGGGCGATGCGGGTGCGGTTGCTGCTCTCATCCAGCAGGTCGAGGGCATTGAAGAAATAGACCAGCGCCATGTTCATCTCGCCCTGATCCCGGTTGAGGCGGGCGAGCACGATCAGGGCGTCGCTCAGCATGGAAGGATTGCCGAGAGCATGAAAATAGTTGGCCGCCTCGCTGGCGTATTGCAGCGCTTTTTGTGGCTCCTGCTCTTCCTGATAGAGGCTGACCATCTGGTTCGAGAGCAGGCCGAGGAAGAGGGGATCCTGCAGGGGCTTGGCTTGCTGTTGTGCTTCGATGTACTCCCCCAGTGCAAGCTGGGGCTGACCCAGAGCCTGATAGAGATCCCCGCCCACGGCGCTGGTCCAGGCCCTGGCCAGAGGCTGTTTGGCGTGATCCGCCCATTTGCGGGTCTCGGCCAGCTGCTGTTTGGCGAGATCGAATTGCCGTTCCTCTATGCTGGCGTTGACGCGCAGCAAGCGGCTGTAGACCTGCAACTGGCTCTCCTTGAGGTCGGGATTGGCCAGCAGTTTGTCGAGTTTGTCGAGCAGGGGGGCCGCGGCGCCATGGGTATGCTGTTGCAGGTTGCGGCTTCTAACCAGTAGATAGAGCCCATGGGCCTGCAGCTCGAACTGCTGCTCTTTCTCGGCCATGGCGATGCCCTGCTCGAAGGACTCCTGTGCCGGGGCGAACTGCCCTAGCTGCTGCAGACACTCCCCCTTGAGCAGATAGGCGCCCGTGGTCTGGGTGGCGGTACCGTAGTTCAGCATCGGCTCGCGATAGCCGTACTCCTGACGGTTGCTGATGATCTGCTTGGGATTGTTGGCCGTGCGTTCGAGGAAGGAGGTGGCAATCTGGGCACATCTGGCGGGATCGGTCAGCACTAGGGTCTGGGCCTGCTGCAGGTCGATGGACAACTGCTCCTTGGCCAGATCCAGATCAGGAGCCGACAGGGAGGACATCATCATTGCCAGAAAAAACAGTTGATTCATTGGATTAAGAACGGCACGGAGGTGCAGGCATGTTATCCAAGCCCACCCCCGCCCGTCCAGAGTTTACTGAGGTGATGCGCAGCGGGCCGCAGCCCGCAGGATGGCGGCGCCGGTGATTACTGGCGAATGAGGCGCAGGTTCGCCGGAACCGGCTCCCAGTCGCTGCGGAAGGGGTTGATGTCCAGGCCGCCGCGGCGGGTGTAACGGGCATGGACGGTCAGTTGTTCCGGGGCGCAGAAGTGCTTGAGATCGGTAAAGATGCGCTCGATGCACTGCTCGTGGAACTCGTTGTGCTGGCGGAACGAGATGAGGTAGCGCAACAGCTTCTCCCGGTCGAGACGCGGGCCGCGATAGTGGATCACCACGGATCCCCAGTCCGGCTGGCTGGTCACCAGGCAGTTGGACTTGAGCAGGTGGCTGTGCAGGGTCTCCTCCACGATCTCGTGACCGGCGGCCCCTTGCAGCAGGGTCTCGTCAAACTCGTAGCTATCCACCTCGATATCCAGGCTGTCGATGCACTCACCGGGCAGCTGGGCTATCTGGTGGGGGGCCTGGTCGAGGGTGAAGAGGGTGACGCTCACCGGGGCACCAGCACAGCCACTCAGGTCCTGAACCAGCAGCGCCTGCACCGCCTCCAGGGAGTCGCAGCGGGTCTGGTTGAAGGAGTTCAGGTAAAGCTTGAACGACTTGGACTCGATGAGATTCGGGCTGGTGGCCGGCACAAAGACCTCCCCGATGGCAACCACGGGCTTGCCTTTGGCATTGAGCCAGGAGAGTTCATACAGGGTCCAGACGTCGCACCCCTGGAACGGCAGTTCACCTCTCAGGCCAAGATCGTCGCGGTTCAGGCTGCGTGGCACGGGCTGCAGCAGACTCGGGGTGTACTGGCTGATGTAGGCTGACTGCTGCCCCAGGCTCAGGCCTTGCAGCGCACTGGCGCCGGCGTATCTCTCTTGTTTGCTCATGCTGGTTTGCTCACGCTTGTCTGATAAGGGGTTTGATGGTGCAATGGCCCGATTTTTCGATCAGGTACTTGCGGCCATCAGAGGCCGCTATTGTGGGGAATATCGATGTCGGATCAAGTCCTGTCTGCCCTGGAGCAGTTCTTTTTACGCTGGCAGCGCGATGGCGAAGGAAGGCGGGGGCTGCCCCTGTGTGACTGGGAGGCCGACTGGCGCTCTCCTTGCGAGCTGGATGAACCCAGGGAGGGTCGGGTCGCCTGGCGTCCGTTCCAGCGGGAGCAGGCAGCCGACTTCACGGCCATGGCGAACGCCCTGGAGCTGACCCTGCATCCCAGCGCCATCGCCCTGTTTGGTCACTGGTTCAGCCGCCCTCTGCCCTGCTCTTTCAAGGGGCTGCGCATCGAACTCATCCTGCCGTGGAACGATGCCGATCTGGATCTGCTCAAGGAGAACCTCATCGGCCACCTGCTGATGCTGCGCAAGTTGAAGCGATCCCCTTCACTCTTCATTGCCACGACCCGCAACGAGATGACGCTGGTCTCCCTCGATAACGAGAGCGGCCAGGTGTGGCTGGAGTGGCTGGACACCGGACGGCGCCTGACGCTGGCCCCCTCGTTGCCGGCCTTTCTGGCGCGACTGGAAACCTTGCCCCAGTGATGCCCCAAAAGAGAGGGCCTTGCCACCTGACAAGGCCCTCTCTTTTTAATGCGCCATTGTGCGCGGTAGGCTCCTACTCCTTGAAGTCCCAGGAGAGGTTGGAGACCAGCCTGCAAGGCTCGCACCTGAAGTCGAAGATCTCGTGCAGGGGGGCGGCCAGCGCCCATGGGCCACCACAGCCAGGGCAGGGGCGAGCCCGCTCTTCGGCAGCGCTCAGGCCACCTACCCGGTAGAGATAGTAATAGGTGGGGATGCCGCTCAGGAGCTCCAGCCGTCTGGCGAGATTACTGCCCCGGCGATGAAGGCGGCTGCCCACCTCGCCGATTTCGTGTAGGGCGGCGTGTTCGGCGATGGAGCCGTTCATCTGCAACTGATCGCAGGCTTCCCAATCTTCCTGCCACTTGATGATCTGCTTGTGGTCACCGTTGGCGACGGCGGGCAGCCGATAGAGCGGGATGGGAGCGAAGTGGTCGCCGCAGCGCAGGGGGGAGCAACTGTGCAGGAAGCTGGTGTAGAGCAGCATCCAGCTGGGGCGCTCTCCCTGCTCTGCGCACGGGTCCGTACTGTCCGAGAGCAGATCCGCCCCTTGCAGGTGGAGTTTGGGGGCGAGCAGGCCCGCCTGGTGCAGACCTTGCTCGGCAAGGGTGACCAGCTCGCTCTGGTTGTCAGGGTGCAGGCTGTCCTGCTCCGGGCAGACCACCCGGCTGACGAAATAGCCTTCGTGCATGCTGGTGGGAAACTCCCGCCCCAGGATCTGCCCCTGATAGCGCAGCATGTCGAGGTAGTGGACGATGGCCCGTTCGGCCTCCCCGAGGGAGGTATCGCGGTAGCACTCAAAGGTGAGTTCGAGGATATACATGGCGATGGGTCAATCCGGCTTCTGGTTGAGCAGCAGATCGGTGAGGCGATCGACCTTCTGCTCCAGCCGGGCGAGCTGCTCGCTCAGTTGCTGAAGAGTGACGCTTTCCGTAGCCAAAGGGGGCGCCTCGGGGACAATGGCGGGGGCGGGCGCTGTCGACGCGGGCTGGGGTTGTTGCTTCCACTGGCTCAGCACCTTGAGCAGCTCGGCCATGGGCACGGGATGGCTGAGGCGGGCCTTGACCATGGCGGTAGAGGGGGTGATCCCCCTGGCACTGAGTTCGTTGGCTATCTGGATGATCTCTTGGGCTGACATCTTGGCTCCTGCACGGCCGTCTTGCTGCGGGTGGATAGTGGCACAGAGCTTAATCAAAGCCTGTCCATCAGGAAAGCGGAGCGAAGGGCGTGGGTGGCGAGAGGGAGGGGATTGGCGGCTCCGCGTCTACCCAACGCTGGCCGCCGGGAGTGCGGGGATCAGGTCCCCTGGCGCAGCATCACATCCAGCTGGTCGATGGCTTCCGCCCAGTCGGCGTCGTGGCTGAGGGCATCGCGCAGAAAGCCTGCCTGGGAAGGCGTCCAGAACGGCGCGTCGGGCAACTGGGTATGGCGATCGATGGGATGGTTGCGGATAAAACGCTGCTGGCTGATGTCGTCACTGGCCAGCCCCAGCTGGGCAAACAGGGCGGCCATGTCATGGGTGAGCAATTCCATGTCGGTACTCCTTGGAAGGGGGCTGTGGAAGAGTATAGCCAGCCCCCGTGCTCTCAAATCTAGGAGGGGAGACGATGGGGTGGCAGCTCGACACCGGCGACATGCAGCCCCTGCATGCAGAGCTGTCCCTGATAATGACTCTCTCCGTCGCTGGAGAACTCGAACTGGTAGTAGGTGAGCAGGCGCAGGGGCTTGTGCCCCAGGGCGCGGTGTGTCCGCGCCAGCGACAGCAGTTGCAGGTCATGGTGCTGGCAGTAGCGGCGCATGTATTGCCAGGCCAGCTCCGCCTGGCGGCGCTGTTGCCAGAAGGCCCAGCCAACGAGGCCGAGCAGCAAGATCCCAAGCATTTCTCCCATCAGCGGGTTCCTTCTGTGATGTGTGTGGGGCCCTGTTCACCCCAGGCAACAGGGCCGTCGTGCCGGGCCTAGGTGGCAGCGAACAGGCGACCGATGGCCAGACCCAAGGCCTCGCTGCGTTCGGGGTCACGCAGTTTTGCCAGCATATCATTGCGCAAGGCCGGTAGCGTGACGAGCTCGGCAAATACCTGGTTGAAGAACTGGGTGGGTTGCAGGGCGAGCTGCTCCAGAAACAGGCCGAGCAGTTCGGGGTGTTTCAGATCGGGCCAGAGGCGGCCAGCGATGGCGAGGAGCAGGGAGGGACTTGGCCGGGTTTGCAGCAGGGTCAGCAGCTTGTTGGTGCGCAGTCCGTTGCCCGGGCAGGAGGCCAGTGCCCGGCACAGATAGGCCAGGGTTTCGGGGTCAGGCTCGGCGCACTCCTGCTCCTTGCCGATGCGCTCCAGCAATGCGCCTTGCAGGGCAGGGGGCAGGGGGGCGTTCTCCAGGCTCTGGCACAGGGCGTAAAGGGGGGCCTGCGGCAGCATGGGCAAGGCCTTGCAGACCAGTGCCAGGTTGCGTTCAACCTGCAGCCGCTCAGCGAGATCTGCAAACCCTTGCAGTCCCAGTGCCTGCCACCCCTCTTCCCCCGGCGCCGCCAGATAGTGGCAGAGGGCCTCGTAGTAAGCGGAAGGGGCTTGTTCCAGCTGGCGGGCCAGCTTGGCGTGCACACCGGCCATCTTGGCCTCGGCCGGACGGAAGGTGTAGGGGTTGTCCGCCAGACGCTGGGCCTTCTCTTCGTCCAGTTCACCGGTGAGCTTGTAGCCCAGAGTCTCTACCACCTGATCCATGAAATGCTTGGGGCCGCTGGAGATGAGCAGGCCGCGTTCATCGAGGGCGAACTTGAGGAACCAGAGGTAGTGCCTGGATTCGGTTGGCTGGAAGAAGTGCACGCCGAGCCAGGCGTGCTGCTGCAACGGCCAGGGGTAGGGCTCCTGCTGCTGCTCGATGCGCACGAAGAGGTCGCTGGGGAGCGGGCGCACCTGGCGGCCCAGATCGAACAGCTGGAACTGGGTATCGGCCTGGGTCAGAAACTCGGTCAGGGTGTTGATGGAAGACATGAAGAGATCCCGCTTGAAGATAATGCGGGCGATTATAAGGGGGCTGCACCAGATAGCCAGAGGCGGTGATGCAGGGGATGAAGGTGACGGCAACATGGCAGCCATTGCGGGGTCGGTGTATAGTAGCGCCCCTTTTTGATGGCCGTATTGAGTGGGGCCCCGTCGAAGACCGGGCCCGCGATGAGGAAGTGAGCGAGATGAATCAATATCTGCTGGTTGCCGGTCTGCTGGGAGAGCTGACTGCCGAGTTGCAACGTCTGGAACGCTGGCAAGCCGACCATCCGGGGAGCGAGGCGCTGGCAAGCGAGCTGCCGTTCTGTGTCGATACCCTGAGTTTCGATCAGTGGCTGCAGTTCGTGCTGATCCCGCGCATGGAGCAGCTGGTGCTGCTGCAGGCACCGCTGCCGACCAGCGTCTCCCTCTATCCCATGGCGAGTGAGGTCTATAAAGAGGAGCTGGCGGAGGTCGAGGCCCTGCTTCGTCTGATCGCCCGTTTCGATCTGCTGCTCTCCGGCAAAGTGGTCGAACAATGATGGACGAGCAGACCCGGACAGCGGATGCCTTGCAGCCGACTCTGCTCTATCAGGATGACTGGCTGGTGGCGGTGAACAAACCGTCCGGTCTCCTGGTGCACCGCAGTTGGCTCGACAAGGCCGAGACCCGTTTCGCCATGCAGATGACCCGGGATCTGATCGGGGGTCGTCATGTCTACCCCGTGCACCGACTGGACAGGCCCACTTCGGGTGTGCTGCTGTTTGCTCTCGATCCTGCCGTGGCCCGCACCCTGACCGAGGCCTTTGCTGCCCGTCAGGTCCACAAGGAGTACCTGGCACTGGTGCGGGGATGGGCCCCCGAAGAGGGGCTCATCGACTATCCGCTCAAGGAGCAGCTGGACAAGATTGCCGATGCCTTCAGCGACCCGGATCGCCCCGCCCAGGAGGCGGTGACCGCGTTTCGTCGTCTGCATCAGGTCGAGTTGCCCTTCGCCGTCTCCAAGAAGCATCCCACCAGTCGCTACAGCCTGGTCCGCCTCTTTCCCAAGACGGGGCGCAAGCACCAGCTGCGCCGCCATCTGGATCACCTGTTCCACCCCATCGTTGGTGATACCACCCACGGGGATGGCCGGCACAACCGCTTCTTTCGCGAGCACTACGGGTGCGACCGCCTGCTGCTGATCGCGCACCGTCTGAGCTTCGAGCATCCGGTGCTCAAGGTGCCGATGCGGATCCAGGCGCCCCTGGGCCCCGAGGTGCTGGGTCTGTTCGCCCGTCTGGGCTGGCCTGCCAGCGAGCAAGACTACGGCGCCTGAGCCTCTTTCCATCTGTTGCCTCTGACCGGGCTGTGGCATGCTGTAACCCAGGTACGTCAGAGGAATGACTTATGGCTCAACGAGATATCGCCTGCGCAATCGCGTGCCCCCCGCCTGTTCAGGGGGGCTCTTCCTACCCATCCCGGTCTTGCCGGGCCCAATGTCTGTCCCTGAGGAGTCTCTGATGGCCGAGATCGACATCCTGGTCGGCACCGTCTACGGCTCTGCCATGCTGGTGGCCGAGACCCTCTGTGACCACCTGCAAGCCGATGGCCATGTCTGCCAGATCTTCGATGACGCGGCGCTGACCGACATCGATGCCTCCCGCTTTCTGCTCATCGTGACCGCCACCACGGGGCAGGGGGATATACCGCCCAATTTGCAGCCCTTTGCCAGTGCCCTGGCCGATCGTGCTCCTTATATGAAGGGATGGCGCTATGCCCTCATCGCCATGGGAGACAGCAGCTATGAACACTTCTGCGGAGCGGGGCGAACGCTGGATGCGCTGTTGCAGGAGCTGGCTGCCGAGCCACTGGTTGTGCACCTGGAAATCGATGCGACGGTAGAAGATGAGCCTGAAGTGGCAGCGCTGGCTTGGTTGAAAACCTGGGAAAATAGACTGTAGCCAGACCCTTCTCTCCGAGAATAAATTCACCTCCGTGAGTGTGCTGACGGGGGTGTTTTATTTTTGGGGCGTCACGCCTCAGCCTCCAAATATATCCTCTCTTTCGTCCGGTTATTTTTCTCGCCAATGATGATAACCGGTTGGCCATATTCATCATCACCCACGACAAATTGAAAAATTAAAAGTTCCGCATTGAAAGCGATTTCAGTCATGTTTTTGCTACTGCGACACGGATTTATCACTTAACTCTCGTCGCGAATTAATATCTGAAAGCGATTTCTTTGGTTGTTGTTTTTCTTTTTTGTGCTTTTCATGGGTGATTGGTGCCAACAAATGCAAATTTATTGACCTGTTGTTGCTGTGGTCGTGGGTGGCGTGCGATTTGTCATCGTTTTGTGAATCAGCTCATGTTTGCAGGGAATTTGGGTACATATAATCGACCTCGGTTATCACCAAAACGTTTTTCCGGTGATAAGAACTTGAATATCAGGATCACACTCCTCTCAGCGGGAATAAGGAAAATGAAAATGAAAGCAAAGTGGCTCCCGATCGCTGCAGCAGTAACCGCAGCCCTGGCTTCCCAAGCCGCCTTCGCCGTTGATTTCCACGGCTACTTCCGTTCAGGTGTCGGTGTTTCCGGTGACGGGGACATGGTCAAATACAACGTCAACAAGGTTGGTCGTCTGGGTAACGAAAATGATACCTACGGCGAAGTCCAGCTGGGTCAGGAAGTCTTCAACAAAGATGGCAAGACTTTCTACGTAGACTCCATGTTCGCCATGGCGTCCAACGGCTCCAACGACTGGGAAGGTACCGGCACCGTCTGTAACTTCGATGCCAAGCAGTGCAACGGCGACTCCGACTTCGCCCTGCGTCAGTTCAACGTGCAAGCCAAGGGGCTGCTGGGCTTCGCGCCGGAAGCCACCCTGTGGGCCGGTAAGCGTTACTACCAACGTCACGACATCCACATCTCTGACTTCTACTACTGGAACATCTCCGGTGCCGGCGCCGGTATCGAAGGCATCCAGGCTGGTCCTGGCAAGCTCTCCCTGGCCTGGGTCCGCAACGACCGCAGCGCGGGTGATGTCTTCGGTCAGTACACCCAGACCGGTGTAGATGGCAACGGTGATCCGGTTTACCAGAAGAACGAAGATCTGAACGTCAACACCCTGGACGTGCGTTATGCCGGCATCCCGCTGTGGCAGGACGGTTCTCTGGAAGTGGGCGCCATGTATGCCCTGGTCAATGAGACCGACGCCCAGAAAGATCTGAAGAACGACAACATGAAGAACGGCGTCATGCTGACTGCCGAACTGACTCAAGGCATCTTCGGTGGCTTCAACAAGACCGTGCTGCAGTACGGTACCGAAGGCTACTCCAAGACCATGGCCTTCTACGGTGACGGTTCCTGGTATGGTGCCGAAGCCAAAGCCGGTGCCGATGGCTACCGTATCATCAACTGGGGCGTCATCCCGATGGGCAACTCCTGGGAGATGGGTCACCAGCTGGTCTACGGTGTAGGCAACGAGATGTGGAACGGTAACGACAAGTACGAAACCATGTCTGTCGTCGCTCGCCCGATGTACAAGTGGGATGACTTCAACAAGACCATCTTCGAAGGCGGCTACTTCCAGGACAAGAACAAGTCCACTTCCGGTACCACCGACAAAGATGGCGCTTACAAGCTGACCCTGGCTCAGGCCTGGTCTGCCGGCTCCAGCTTCTGGGCCCGTCCGGAAATCCGCGTGTTCGCCACCTACCTGAAGAACACCGAAGACCAGAACGCCTTTGAAGGCAACACCTCCAAAGACACCTATCAGGTTGGCGTACAAGCAGAAGCCTGGTGGTAAGCAATATCTTCAGTTAAGTTAGTCACTGCCCCCTTATGGGGGCAGTTTTGTTTCGCATGATGTGGCAACCGGGTTATGGAGATAAGAAGAATGAAACTGGTAAAGATGTCTATCGCGGCCATGGTTACCGCGCTGCTGGCCGGTTGTTCCGGTAGCATGGTGGTGCCCGTGCAGGAGCACGCCTCCATTCTGAGTAATGCCGATCAGGCCAAGCAGGCGCTCTCCCAGGCAACCAGTTGTTGCACAGGGTTCAACGAATTCAATTATGTCTCCCTGCCGGAAGGCGAGACGCTGCTGGCCATCGACGGCAAGCAGCCCAGTTATCAGTTTGACGAGGGCATGAGCTATTTTGCCGCTTATCGTCTGCCGGCCAATACCGGCAATCTGGCCATCACCCTGGCCTCCCAGGTCAGCAAGACGGTCCTGGTTCCCAAGGTGATCATGCTGGATGCCCAGTTCAAGGTGACTCGCGTGCTGGGTGAGTCGGTCTTTGCCTATCAACCAGCCCACCTGCTCGACAACGACAGGATTGAGGGGCGTGTGTTCGTGGACCGCAGCATGCCGGGCAATCCCGCCACTGAAACCTATATGGTGGTCTATGCGCCGGCCAACGAGACGGCGGGCAGCACCACCATCTTGCACCCCGCGAAGGCCTTTGCCCGTGCCAACGGCACGGTCGAGCCGGATATCAAGGACCCCGTGATCCCGCATTCGCCCTGGGGTCTGGTACAGATAAAGGTCACGGACATGGCCAAGGGACAAGGCCTGGAAGCCGTGTTCAAGCCTGAATACGCCGACAAGGTGGCGATGAGCCAGGCCAAGCCTGCTACCACTGCCGTGGCTGCGACGGCGGCCACCACGGCAGCCGTTGCCGCAGAGCCGAGCAAACCGACTCCCGCCATGCTGAGCGAGACCGAGAGCTTCTACAACGCCCAGATCGAGAAAGCGGTGAAGGCCGGTGACATCGACAAGGCGATGCAACTCGTGAATGAAGCCGAGCGCGCCGGTTCAACCAAGGCGAAATCGGTCTTTATTGATGCAGTGAAACGTTCACAGAAGAACTAAATATCTCGGTTTATTAAAATCGATATTTATTGGAGGCCTCCCTTGTTGGAGGCCTTTTTAATCGGTAGACTGGATAATATAAATCCGCAATAAGTTACATTCAGTTACAGTAAGTATCGTTGGGTATTATTTGGTTTCTTTGTGATTTATTTTGAAGTGGTTTATTTCTTTTTGCGGCGAAGCTATAACAATACGAAATAATATTCAAGACAGTCCCCTCTCTGCTTATTTATTATCTTGTGATCTCTCCTCCAAATTTATTATTCCCTTGTTTCCGACAGAGGCATTTCCACCCCCGCTGGGTTATATTCTGCTGGTCAAAATAAACAACCCGGAAAACGCACTTGGCGCAGTGACGGATGAAGCACATCGTCATCAATAAACTGCCCTGAGTCGTTGTCGGAAAAAAATCCATTCAGGAGCGCACACATGTTAAAAAATGCTTTCTCTAATCTGCAAAAGGTCGGTAAGGCGCTGATGCTGCCCGTATCGGTCTTGCCCGTTGCAGGTATTCTGCTGGGGGTGGGTGCTGCCCACTTCAGCTGGTTGCCGGAAATCGTCTCCCAACTGATGGAGCAGGCCGGTGGTTCCGTATTCGGCCAGATGGCTCTGCTGTTCGCCGTGGGCGTCGCCCTTGGCTTCACCAATAACGACGGTGTTTCCGGCCTGTCCGCCATCGTCGGCTACGGCATCATGACCGCCACCCTGACCGTGATGGCGCCTGTGATGGGTGTCGAGAAGATCGATACCGGTGTGCTGGGTGGTATCCTCGCCGGTGGCGTGGCTGCCTGGGCGTTCAACCGCTTCTACAAGATCCAGCTGCCAGAGTACCTCGGCTTCTTCGCTGGCAAGCGCGCCGTGCCCATCATCACCGGTTTTGTTTCCATCGGTCTGGGTGTCGTGCTCTCCTTCATCTGGCCGCCGATTGGTGGTGCCATCGGTGCCTTCTCCGACTGGGCTGCCAACCAGAACCCGGTCCTGGCCTTCGGTATCTACGGCGTGGTTGAGCGCTCCCTGATCCCGTTCGGTCTGCACCACATCTGGAACGTGCCGTTCTTCTATCAGGCTGGTACCTGCGTCAACGCCGCCGGTGAAACCGTACACGGCATCATGACCTGCTTCCTGACTGCTGATGACGCTTCCCGTGCTGCCGGCAACGGCTTCGGTCAACTGGCGGGTGGCTACCTGTTCAAGATGTTCGGTCTGCCTGCTGCCGCGTTTGCCATTGCGCACTCCGCCAAGCCGGAAAACCGCGCCAAGATCGTAGGTATCATGGCTTCTGCTGCCCTGACCTCCTTCCTGACCGGTATCACCGAGCCTATCGAATTCTCCTTCCTGTTCGTGGCCCCGGTACTGTACGCCATCCACGCTCTGCTGGCAGGTCTGGCCTATGTCCTGACCAACATGCTGGGTGTCGTTCACGGTCACACCTTCTCCAACGGCTTCATCGACTTCGTGGTGCAATCCCCGCGTGCCGACAACATGCTGCTGCTGGTGGGTCTGGGTCTGGTCTACGCGGTCATCTACTACGTGGTCTTCACCGTGGTCATCCGTGCCATGAACCTGAAAACCCCGGGTCGTGAAGACGAAGCTGCCCAAGAGTCCTCTGCCGGTCAAAGCAAGGACGAGATGTCTGCTGCACTGGTCTCCGCCTTCGGTGGCAAAGAGAACATCGCCTCTCTGGACGCCTGCATCACCCGTCTGCGTGTCGGTGTGAAGGATGTGGCCAAGGTTGACCAGGCTGGTCTGAAGAAGCTGGGTGCCGCCGGTGTGGTGGTGGCGGGTTCCGGTGTACAAGCCATCTTCGGCACCAAGTCCGACAACCTGAAAACTGAAATGGACATCTGGATGAAGAGCAACTGATTGTCGCTCCGATATCCGAGTTCCGAAAAGGGAGGCGCAAGCCTCCCTTTTTGCTGGGTTGCGTTTGGTGGCGGGACATGTGCGGGGGCTTTCCTGACGGCGCCAGCATGGTGTGACCCAATGAAAAGGCTATGTCCCAATTACGTGTTGCATCGGGTGCCCTAG
>NZ_CAWMFQ010000399.1:0-2394 GCF_963866995.1 Aeromonas sp. ZOR0002
GCGTCGTGCCGGTTCGATTCCGGCCTCAGGCACCATTAAAATCAAAGACTTAATAAGGCCACTAGCAATAGTGGCCTTTTTGTTTCTAGTCAATTGACTGTCAGAATGGCCGCGACCTGAAGAGCCGGTTCATCTCTTGAATCTGCAAGTGCCAAGCTACGGCCCCTGGTGTGAACATCAAAGAGCCTGCTCGATGGCAGGCTCCGGAGTGCTTCCCAGATTTATCTAGAGTTCCGAGATGATGGTCGACACCTCTTCTGCTCCGTGTCTTATCTCCTCCATCACTTTTGCAACGTCATCGATCTGCTTTTGCCCGTGGATGGCGCCGTCTGCCGCGGACTGGATCTGCTCGCTGACCTGCCTGGTGAGCTGCTGATTCTGGCTGACGACATTGGCGATTTCGTTGGTCGATAGGGAGGTTCTTGCCGCCAGTTGACGAACTTCATCGGCCACGACGGCAAAGCCCCTGCCTTGTTCGCCGGCTCTCGCCGCTTCGATGGCGGCATTGAGCGCGAGCAGGTTGGTCTGGTCTGCAATGCTGCTGATGGTGGATACGATGGCGGTGATATTCTGGGATTGAGCGTGGAGCTTGCTCATCAAGGTGCTGGCATGTTCCATCTGCCTGACAATATTGTCCGAAGTGGAGACGACGGTGGTCAACATCTCCTCTCCTTTGATGGCGGAGGATTTGGTTGTGACAGATGTTTCATTTGCCACCTTGGCCACATGTTGTACGGCCTGATCTTTGCTGATCTGCGGGGTGATATTGGAAGCAAACTTGATGACCTTGATCACCTTGCCATGGCTGCCCCGCACAGCGTTATAGGTTGCCTCCAGCCAGACTTCATGGCCTTTTTTATCAAATCGCTGAAAGCGCCCCGATTTGAACGTACCCTGAGCCAGCTCCTGCCAGAAATCGGGATGTTCCCGATAAAACAGCTCATCACAAAACATGCGATGTTGATGGCCTTTAATTTCATCGAGTCGATAGCCCATGGTATCCAGGAAATTACGGTTGGCGGAAATAACAACACCAGTCGGTTCAAACTCGATGACGGCAAGGGAGCGATCCAGCGCCTCAAATATTGCTTTTTGAGTCATGAGCAGATCATGTTGCACCGTCACATCTGACGCTATTTTGATGATCTTGATTATTTTTCCGCCCTGGCTGACGGGGAAATAGGTGGCTTCCAGCCATATTTCCTTGCCTTGTTTGCCAACCCGGTGGAAGGTGCCATGCTGGCTGTGCCCATTTGCCAGATCTCGCCAGAATTCCCGATAGGAGGGAGAGTCGGTATCTTCTTTCATGCAGAACATGGCGTGATGCTGCTGCACGATCTCATTGAGGGAGTAGCCGACGGAATGAAGAAAAAGCGGGCTGGTATCGAGAATATAACCATCGGTGGTGAATTCAATCATGGGAAGATGATCGTGCATGGCATGATCCAGTGCCTCGCTTTTCAAGGCCCTCTCTCGTTCTGCTGCCAGCTCTTTTTTAAGTTTCGAGTCGAACATAAGCACACCCCAGCCAAGAAAATAGAATCATCCGACATCTCTTCGTTGACGAACCCTTCACACTTTCTGGGTATGAAGCGTCGTTTTGAGTGTAATGCACCCCTGTCATTTGATTCGGTCTTTTCCATACAAAAAACAGGTTTAATACAAGATGATGCGCCCTTTTTATATGCGGTGATAAATAAAAGGTATTCCTATTCTGAATTATTTGTTCGATGCATCGATTGTTTAACGGGGGTCTGTCACTGGGCAAGACAATGGTTCGCAGTCGTGGGCGAACAGGGCTTCATTTCGGCGAATACGGGTATCCAGGGCAGGGGCTTGTCGGTGAGGCGTGACGGTTGTCTGCATCGATGGGGGAGGGCGCGCAGCGGCAAGGTGCGGCATATAGAGGTGTTTCGGTCCCTCTGTCCGGGAAACCTGCACTTGAGTGTTTGAACGCATCTGTTGTCCATTGTCATGGACGATGGGAAGGAGGGGTGACGTTCCGTGTAGCTGCGAAATGCCCTGGAGAGGCTCGCCTGACCTGGTCAGGCGAGCCGGCTCATATCGCGTCAGTCATCACCCCTGGACATTGACCAGGATCCGGCCGCGTACCTGGCCTGCCAGGAAGGCATCCCCCAGGGTCACGACCTGGGAGAGGGGCACTTCCCGGGTGAGGAGGTTGAGGCGAGTCAGGTCGAGATCCTCTGCCAGTCGGGCCCAGGCCTGCTGGCGCAGCGGGCGCGGTGCCATCACGCTGTCGATGCCATAGAGGGTGACGCCGCGCAGGATGAAGGGCATGACGGTGGAGGGGAAGTCCATCCCTCCCGCGAGACCGCAGGCGGCCACGGCGCCGCCGTAGCGGGTAGTGGCGCAGGCATTGGCCAGGGTGTGGCT
>NZ_CAWMFQ010000400.1:0-4141 GCF_963866995.1 Aeromonas sp. ZOR0002
CTTTGACGTTTCGCTGTACTTGCTGCTTTGTAGCACCATGGAGGCAAACGTCTCCATTTCAGCCCCAGTTTGCTTCCCAGCCCTAGCCTGAGACAGCGCGGAAGCCGCAAGGGAGCGAGCAGTGGCAGAGGAGGTTGTATCGTTGAGCACCTGCCCAGCAAGTGTTGCGACTTTATCGGAGGTCGTTTTACGGTTAGTTGCCATGACTATATCCTGTGCTTTGTTTATGATCTTAACACTATATGTGGTACTGTATGTTTAAACAGCACAAACATATCCGATCCGATTGAGGCGATCAAGGAAAACGATTGATGTATCAGTAAGGTTGTTTTTCGAACTGATTGGGGAGCTTAACAACAGCTAATCAACTATTTGATTTTTATCATTTTTATTGCTGTCACCCTCAAGCGGGGGTGTGTGATAACGTAATGTTCATGTATGGTGCAGTAAGCGCCATAGCTTCAATGACTAGGCGTTGAGACAGGCTTCCGCTAATGCAGGGACAGTTCGACTGCACTTATGGCACTTGGGCTTGGTTAGCGAGCATTCGCTGAGAACTGAAAGTGATCAATAACGGTGGGTTAGCAATGGATGGACACTACATCAACCTTTTCATGTGGGGATATCAAAGCCACTATCGGATTCAAATTCAGAGGTTAGCTCGCGATGTGCTTAAAAGACTGGGGGCTCCTTCAGAAGCGGAAGTAATTTTAGTTGGTGCTCGAAGCCCAAATAGCGATAACCGGAACCCAGTGTGCATCGAGCCAGAAGATGGAAAATGGCAGCTGTCATTATTTGATGGCCTAATTGATTCTATTGAATTTACTTATAACAACCATGACATGCAGAGTTTGTGTTTTGGTGATGCTCCAAGTATGCGTGACAAGCCGGAGTGGATGCGCCAAGATTCAGTGCGGACATCGGTCGAGCTGGCATTAAAAAGATTTGATGAAGAACATCATGTAACTTCGTTCTGCGGAGCAGCTAGGCGCATCGATGACCACTATGTAACTCCTGTTATACAGATCCCAAATAGCCTGTTCTTACAGTATCCCCACTTAGATCATAAGCCACTCAAAAAAGGCAATAATGAAAATGGATATCGTAGTCTCATCCATTCAGCTATGGCGGCTGTTCTGCATGAGGCAACGGAGGGGTTAAACAAGCCTGAACCTGGACGTTTTTCACATCGTGGTATGAGAGAGGCAGAAGAGATCGTCCGTATTGCTGCGAAAAATTTCATGCACACCCCAGGGTTATCAATCGAACGGCAGTACATGTATGACGATCTGTTTGCTACGTTGAATCTTGTTTCTTCCTTAATGTATGAAGGCTCGAAGGGAATTGGGCATCTTATCCTTGTTGACCCCAAGAATGATGTAGTCGAATTTATGGTTAAGTTTGCTGAGCCTGTAACGCTTCATGAACCAAGGTGGGTTAGGAAAGTTTTACAGATGGCGACTACAGGTATTGGTATTATTGCGGACAGCCAGCGCATCTATGGACTGGGGAGACTTAAGGAATGGCATGATTCCAGTAACCAAGATGCATTTTTAGTCGTCTTTATCGACCATTATCACTGGGAGTTGCGTTGTGGCAATCAAGCATTACTTCGTAGTCATTATGCTGAACCTAAATTACCTCAAGAACCTTTTGATAAGGCTGCGTTCCTGGCAAATTATGCTCGACTCTTTCCAGAAACATCACATGAAAATGGATTAAATCTGTGGCATTTGATGATGGCTCAAGTTCGCCAAGAACACGGAAGTATGATTGTTGTTGCCAAAGATGCGGCTAGTGAAGCTCGTCGCCTTAGCAAGCAAGGTACATGTATTGAGCCCACTCTTCTTTCTGAAGAATTACTCCGAAGCGTCAGTGGCATCGATGGAACCATAATTCTAGATCCTGCGGGCTTCTGTCATGCTATCGGGATCATTCTTGATGGCGAGGCGACCGAACAGTGTACTCCATCAAGAGGCTCTCGCTACAACTCTGGAGTACGCTATGTTCATAAAGGAAGTCATCGAAGACTAGCTATTGTCGTGTCTGATGACCGGACTGTTGATATCATCCCTATGCTCAGGCCATTGGTAAGTCGTAACATGATTGAGCAGCATGTAGCTAGGTTAGAAAATGCAACTATCGAAAATTTCCATGATCCTAGAAATTGGTTAGATAAACATCGTTTTTATTTAAATTTAGACCAATGCTCTAGAGTAAATAGTTCACTTGAACGACTGGATAATCTCCCGAAAGAATTTTACCGCCTTTATTTTTCCACAGAGAAATTTGAAGTCCATCCCGAAATGGATGAAAGCTATTTAACTGATGTATAGCGAGAGGATGGTGTTCTGTACATCATATATTGACACTATTATGTGTACCGCTAGGTATATGAACGAGCAGCGGTGAGGTAAACTACATGACCTAAAATCACAGACACCTAGGGTCATGTAGTCAAGATCGGCTTATATATAGAAGGGATGATATTAGCGAGCCGACTCGGTGCTCCCCAAAGCCCTCATCACCTTCTCCACAGCTGCCAGCCGTCCCCTTAAGTCTCGGTATTTCTGACTGGTATTCCGAAGTGCATTATCAATAGTAATTTCTAGCGCGGGAAAATCTGTTTGCAGCATATTGTATTCAGCAATTGCTGCTTGGCACTCCTGAATTTCAATGCGGTAGAGGCTCGCTTTCGCGTTTAACTCATCTAAGAGAGCATCGTTCGATTCCTTTTTATACTCCTGAGCCTCCTGAACTTCCTGAACTTCCAGCTCTCCCTGAGTCGCAGGGCCAATTAGTTCCTCTTGAAAGTTCACATCATGAAATAGAGGGGTTTTAACGAAACTTGGATACGATCGGACATCATCAACATTTCTCCGTTCCAGGAAACCCGCGTCAACCAACCTCATCAGATTACGATAAACGAGGCCATATCGCCTCTTATGGGCCTGATTGTACTCTGATTCACCAAAGACTGCGTTCAAGCACTCCGTTGTAGTGAAATCATCCATCTGCAATCGAATGAGTGCGGTATAGAGTGCGGTAGGTAACCACACAGTCTGGGAGCTCATAAGTAATCCTTGGTCTCGAACGAAAACATTTAGTGGGGATCTAAACTTGATTGCGGATTATAATCCGTGGTCGTTAGCCAGACAACCAGAGATAGTGCTCGCCAGTGAGAGGCGAGACATGCAAGATCTAGCAAAAAAATTTGGTGATGCTGTACGTAATAGACGGCTTCAATTGGGTGTATCGCAAGATGCACTCGCATATGCGGCCGAACTTGATAGAAGCTACGTAGGACGAATTGAGCGTGGTGAGGTTAATATCACCCTGGAAAAGGCTTATCGTCTTGCCAGGGTAATGGGGTGTGACATTCGCGACTTGTTGCCATAGATATATTTGCCAATTAATTATCTCTTCACCCAGATAAAACTATATTTTCCCATAATTATTCACAGTGATGGCGATTAGCATCATTGCCAGCTTTAGCATCTGCCTAAACACCTTTTTTGACCGTCATTGAACTCAGCCATCCGTTCCAAAGGGAACTAAAGTGAGCACAGCCATAAAGACAGAGAGAACATGGGTGTTCGTGTTGTTCATGCTCTATCACCTCTTGAATGCATCGATCCTGTTCATTCAGCCTGTCTATGACTGGTTTAACGATGAATACTCACTGACTGGCCTATATGTACTGCTCATGCCCTATCTCTGGGGCCTGATAACGATACTGGGGGCGATTTTGTTCTTGTCAGACCGCTCTTGGAAATACCTGGCAGGCAATCTACTCGGTGGTTCGATCCTTCTCTTCTGGTGGCTTAGACTGGCATCCCAATATTAGTGAGTAACGTCAGGCATATGAATGAGCAGACCAGACGGCATCTGCGTGTGCGTGGCTTCATGCAGCGCAAGCTGCAAGCTCACAAGAACCATTCGAAACGAAAACGAGCTCCCGCCTTGTCTATCAACTGGTTGCTGTAGCTCCACACAGCAGCAATACATCCAGTTTTTCATTAGCTCCGGTCTGAGATTTTCAACCTAGATCTCCATCCTCATTACCAGCTCTTCTGTTCTGCTGCATGTGTTATATTCAGCTCAAACATTGAGCCGAATGATGGGCTGGGTCGGCTCATTA
>NZ_CAWMFQ010000401.1:0-10833 GCF_963866995.1 Aeromonas sp. ZOR0002
CTGTGGGCCGCCATGAGTGCCTTGATGGCCGGTCGTGGCCTGACGCTGGGCTGGCTCTGCTGGCGACTGGAGCGTGATGGACGGCTGCTGGCGGGGCAGGGGACGGCGTAGTCGGTCTGAATCCTGGCCGTCTTGCCAATATCGTCAGCGGTCAGAGCGAGCCTGAATAGTCGAACTGCCGCCAGCTCTCGTAGACCAAGACCGCGACGGCGTTGGCCAGATTCATGCTGCGGCTCTGGGGCAGCATGGGAATGCGCAGCCGCTGCTCGAATGGCAGGCTCTCGATGATCTCCATGGGCAGGCCTCGGCTCTCGGGCCCGAACAGCAGGGCGTCACCGGGGGCAAACCGGGCCGCCGAGTGGGCGGTGCGTCCCTTGGTGGTGCAGGCAAAGACCCGTTGGGGGGCGACGGCCGCCAGAAACGCCTCATAGTCAGGCCAGCGCTTGACGTCGGCAAACTCGTGATAGTCGAGCCCGGCCCGCTTGACCCGTTTATCATCCCACTCGAACCCCAGGGGCTCTATCAGATGCAACCGGTAGCCGGTATTGGCGCAGAGGCGAATGATGTTGCCGGTGTTGGGGGGGATTTCCGGTTGGTAGAGCACGATATCGAGCATGGAAGGATCCTGGGCTGGTGCGAAACGGGCGCCAGCATACCCAGCACCCGTGCCGATGAAAAGGGGGAGGTCAGGGCATGGGCAGACGGATGGTGATGACCAGTCCGGTCGGCTGATTGCTGCTGGCCCGGATGGTCCCCCCATGACGCTGGATCGCCTCGGCGGCAATGGCAAGGCCGAGACCAGTGCCCCCGGTCTTGGCGTTGCGGGCATCGTCCACCCGAAAGAAGGGCAGGAACAACCGGGGCTGCTGCTCCACCGGCACGCCCGGGCCGTCATCCCGTATAGTCATCACCCATTCCCGTCCCTCCCGGTACCAGTCCACCTTGATGAACTCGCGGGCATACTTGAGGGCGTTGCGCAGGGGATTTTCCAGGGCGCGGGCCAACAGTTCTGGCCACATGGTGAGGGATTCGGCGGGCAAGGAAGGGAGCCTGAGCTGTTTGCCGTTCTGGTTTGCCTCGAACATGGCGTCATCCAGGATGGGCTCCAGCAGCTCCGCCAGGGGCAGCGTCACCGGCGCCTCCACATGTTGCTGCACCCGCGACAGATCCAGCAGATCCCCTATCAGCTTGTCGAGCCGGGCTATCTCCCCTTCGATGCGCGCCAGCTCGGCGCTGTCCCCCTGCTTGCGGCGGATCAGCGCCTGTGCGAGCTGGATGCGGGTCAGGGGGCTGCGCAGCTCGTGGGAGATGTCGGAGAGCAACTGCTTCTGCTTCTGGATCATGTCCTTGAGGGTATCGACCATGCGACTGACATGTTCGGCCAGCTGGCCTATCTCGTCGCGCCGCCCCAGGTTGGGGATCTGTATTTCCAGGTTGCCCTGGGCGAGTTGGGAGACCGACTGCTGCAACTGCAGTATGGGGCGGGTCAGGCGCCAGGCGAGCAACAGACAGAGCGGGGTGCTGACCAGCATGGCGATGCCCAGGATCTGGATGGGGTGATCCAGGATCTGGATGAAGAGGAACAGGTAGGAGTTTTCGACGTTCAGACCGAAATAGACGTGATAGGTCTGGCCGTGATGGACCATCTGGAAGGGTCCGGCGATGGCGCGCTGGTGTTCGCTGCCCAGCATGGGCTTGGCCGGGTTGTCCGAGTCGAGCATGAAACGGATCACGAACTTGCTCAGCCGGGTGCTGGACTGCATCTGCCCCTTGGCATCGCGTAGATAGATGTTGTCCACCGGCAAGAGGCCCGCGGCATCGATGGCCTTGGCCAGATCGAAATCCTGCTCGGGATCCGCGCCCCGTTGCAGCGCCGCCAGGTTGTTGTTGAGACGGGTGATCTCGTGGGCCGGCAGCGGGATGATGTTGCGGGGGTCCAGGGTGGGGAGGATTACCACCGCGGCCACGACCAGCAGCAGGATGAACCAGAACCAGAGAAAGATCTGGGTGGAAAGACCGTTGAAGGTGCGGGCCGATTTCATGCCTGCTCCAGCCACAGGTAGCCTCGTCCCCGCACCGTCTTGAAGCGGGGCTGGCCGTCGGCCCGCTCCGGCAGCTTCTTGCGCAGGTTGCTCAGGTGCATGTCGATGGCCCGATCGAAGGGTTCGAGCTTCTTGCCCAGCACCTGCTCGGAGAGCAGGCCCTTGCTGACGATCTGGCCCGGATTGCGCAGCAGGCACTCCAGCAGGCCGAACTCGGTGGCGGTGAGTTCCAGCAACTGATCGTCGCAGCGAGCCTGTTGCAGGCCGGGCTGCAGCACCAGATCCATGAAGCGCACCTCTTCCGAGCTGCCGCCGCGCTGGGGAGCCTGGCTCTGGGTTCGACGCAGGATGGCGCGCACCCGGGCCAGCAGCTCCCTGTCGTCGAACGGCTTGGCGAGATAGTCGTCGGCACCGGCCTCCAGCCCGTTGACCCGATCCTGGCTGTCGCCACGGGCGGTCAGCATCAACACCGGGGTGTCGTGGGTCTTGCGCAGCCGGGTCAGCATCGCGAAACCGTTGAGTCTGGGCATCATGACGTCCAGCAGCACCAGGTCGAAAGCCTGTTCTGCCAGTCGCTGCAATCCCTCTTCCCCATCCTCGGCGACGGTGACCTCAAACCCCTCCAGGGTCAGGATTTCGGTGAGCAGCTGGGTCAGTTCGAGATCGTCGTCGACCAGGAGTATTTTGTTCATCTGGGAGTCACTCTGTTGATTTTGCACGCCAAACTGACGTCCGGGTCAGGGTATAATAAGTTTTTACGCGTCGGAGGAAAGCCGGTTTTGAGCCACCAACACTATTCCCGCTGGGTCACCCTGGCCAGCATGGCCGCTGTGACCACCGCCACCCTGCTCATCCTGGGCAAACTGATCGCCTGGCTGATGACGGATTCATCCAGCCTGCTGGCATCCCTGACCGATTCCTTCATGGACATCAGCGCCTCTCTCATCAATCTGCTGGCCATCCGTTATGCGCTGGCCCCTGCCGACGAAGAGCATCGCTTCGGCCACGGCAAAGCGGAGTCCCTGGCGGGTCTGGTGCAGTCGGCCTTCATCTCGGGGTCCGCCCTGCTGCTGGTGATGCACGGCATCTCGTCGATGCTGAATCAGGTGCCCGTGGTGCGCCTGGAGGCCGGGATCTGGGTCAGCGTCGGCTCCATCGTGCTGACCCTGCTGCTGGTGAGCTTCCAGAGCTTTGTCATCCGCAAGACCAACAGTGTGGCCATCAAGGCTGACATGCTGCACTACCGTTCCGACCTGCTGCTCAATGGCGGCGTGCTGGTGGCACTGGTGCTGGCGGGGCAGGGGTGGTACTGGGCCGACGGCCTGTTTGCCATTCTGATCGGTCTGTTCCTGGTGTGGGGGGCTGTCCATATCGGCTACGAATCGGTGCAGGCCCTGCTCGATCGTCAGTTGCCAGAGGAGGAACAAGCGAGAATAATGGCCCTCTGCTGCGCCGTAGAGGGGGTGCATGGCGTACATGACCTGCGTACCCGCCAATCCGGGCCGACCCGTTTCGTGCAGTTGCATCTGGAACTCGACGATCAACTGCCTCTGGTCAGGGCCCATCAGATAGCCGACGAGGCTGAACTGGCCGTCCGCCAGGCCTTCGAGCGGATGGATGTGATCATTCACATGGACCCCATCTCGGTGCTGACAAAAGAACGACAAAGCACTCACCCTGAACAACAGTAGGCTGCAACATGGATGATCTGGTTGCCAGAACCTGGCAAAAAATTCAGCAGGAAGCGCAGAGCATGGCGGCCCAGGAGCCCATGCTGGCCAGCTTCTTTCATTCCACCATTCTCAATCACCGGGATTTGCGCTCGGCGCTGAGCTTCCAGCTCGCCAACAAGCTCGACAGCACCACCATGCCTGCCATCGCCTTGCGGGAAGTGATCGAGCTGGCCCTGCGCAGCGAGCCCGAGCTGCTGGCCGCAGTGGCCGCCGACATCTGCGCGGTGCAGGATCGCGACCCGGCGGTCGACCTCTTCTCCACCCCGCTGCTCTACCTCAAGGGATTCCATGCTCTTCAGGGGTATCGGGTGGCCAACTGGTTGTGGCGTCAGGGACGCCGTGCCCTGGCGCTCTATCTGCAAAACCAGATCTCCGTGGTGTTCGGCGTGGATGTACACCCGGCCGCCCGCATCGGCAAGGGCATCATGTTTGACCATGCCACCGGTATCGTGGTCGGCGAAACCGCCGTCATCGAGAACGACGTCTCCATCCTTCAGAGTGTGACTCTGGGGGGGACCGGCAAGGAGAGTGGCGATCGTCACCCCAAAATCCGGGAAGGGGTGATGATAGGGGCGGGGGCCAAGGTGCTCGGCAACATCGAGGTGGGCGTCGGCGCCAAGATCGGTGCCGGCAGCGTGGTGATCAACCCGGTGCCGCCTCACACCACGGTCGCTGGCGTGCCCGCCAGGATTGTGGGCCGCCCCGAGTGCGACAAACCTTCCCTGGACATGGATCAGTGCCTCTGATCCCCTGACCGAGGCCGTTGTATGGTCAAGCGTTGGTCAGGCTTTCTGATCCTGGGGATGTGGCTGCTCAACCTGCTGCACCTTTATCTGGACTTCTCCCCCTGGCCCGCCGCCATCGCGGCCTGGGCCGCCTCCCTGCTCACCTGGCCCTGGCTGGTGGGGGCCGCACGGCGTCAGGCGCTGGCCCTCTACGGCGCGGCGCTCCTGCTGCTGCTCTTTTCCTGGTGGCGGGGGGCCAGCCTCAGCCCAGGTGACTGGCTCTTGCCGAACATCAACATGCTGACCATGTTTGCCGCAGTGAGCACCCTCAATCTGGCTACCTCTGGCCTCTTGACCGGCACCGCCTCCTGGTCTGGTCGCAAGGGGCTGTGGAGCACCATGGCCAGCCTCAATCTGCTGGGGGCCGTCATCAATCTTTCGGTGCTCTTCATCATCGGCGATCGGCTGGAGCGCAACGGGACGCTGGAGCGGCGTCAGGTCATGGTGCTGAGCCGGATTTTCTGTGCGGCTGCGTTTTGGTCCCCCTTCTTCGTCGCCATGGCGGTGGCCCTCACCTATGCACCGGGTCTGCAACTGGGCAGCATACTGCCTTTTGGCATACTGGCGGCCTTGCTGGCCATGGGGCTGACAGCCTGGCAGGTAGAGCGACTCGGTGTGGAGACCTTTGAAGGTTATCCGCTGCGGCTCCAGACCCTGGGGCTACCGGTGACCCTGGCACTGCTGGTGCTGGTGATCCACCGTTTCTGGCCCGGACTCAGCATTCTGGCGGTGATCGCCCTGGTGGCGCCCTTGCTGGCCTTGCTGTTCATGCCGCAAGCGGGGCGAGGGGCTGCTCTCAAGCGCCAGGTGGTTGAGCGCTTCCCGGCCATCGGTGGCCAGCTTGTGCTGTTTCTGGGGGCCGGCCTGCTGGCGGCTGGCATCAACAGCGCGCTGTCAGTACTGGACTTTGGCAGTGGCCAAGGCCTGCCGCTGTTCAACCACTTCGGCTGGCTGGAAGCCTGTCTGACCCTGCTGCTGATCTTCCTGGTGGCCATAGTGGGCGTGCATCCTCTCATCAGCATCTCGGGGGTGGCGCCGCTGCTCTGGCCGCTGGCACCGGATCCCAGCCTGCTTGGCATGTGCTTCCTCATGGGGTGGGGGCTGGCGACCGGGACGAGCCCGCTCTCCGGCTCCAATCTGGCGCTGGCATCCCGCTACAACCTGAGCGCCGGGCTGCTGCTGCGCTGGAACCTGCTCTACGGCCTGTTGATGTACGCCGTGGCCTGTCTGATGATGGGGGGCTTCATCGCCTTGCATGGCTGATGGTGGCATCGGCAGGAGGGCGGGTTATGCCACGGCGAATGCCCGGGATCGAGGTTCCTGCTGCCTGCGAGAAAAACCGACGCATATTTAAGCAATACCGGGCCGCAGGGCGCATTTTGCAACGTGCTGGCTTGTTTGTGCCGAGCGCATCAGGGTATGCTGGCTCCACGCGCTTGAATCGCCCTCAGTGGGGCATCGCAATTGAACATACAGGTATGCATATGTCACTAGAAGTCCTTGAGCAACTCGAATCCAAAGTACAATCCGCCGTCGACAACATCTCCTTGCTGAAGATGGAGCTGGACGAGCTGAAAGAGCAGAACAGCAAGCTGCAAGACGAAAACCACCAACTGCGCAACGAGCACGTTGCCTGGCAAGAGCGTCTGCGTGCCCTGCTGGGCAAGATGGACCAGATGGGCGATGCCATCTGATCCCGTCTAGATTGACCGGAATGAAAGCGGGCCGCTCCTTGAGCGGCCCGCTTGTTTTGGTCTGCCGGGCAATCAGAGTGCCAGCAGCTGTTTGACGGTCTTCTCGATACCGTCCGCCGCCTCCACAATATTGTTGGCCAGCATGTAGGCAGGAGTGGAGATGACCTTGCGCTCCTGATCCACCACGAACTCGCTCACCGGGCAGTCGAGATGACTGCCACCCATGGCTTCGATGGCGTTGGCGGCGCCCTCGTCGTTGCCAATGGTGGCCAGGGTGCCTGCCCCATAGATGAGCGGGATCATGGCCGGTGCGATGCAGATGTAGGCGGCCGGTTTGCCGGCTCTGGCAAAGCTCTGGCAAGCCTTCAGCACATCCGGCTGGATGCGGCACTCTGCGCCCTTGATGGCGAAGTCACACAGGTTCTTGGCGGCGCCAAAGCCGCCCGGCACCAGCAGGGCGTCGAAGTCGGCTGCATCCAGTTCAGCCACATCCCTGATCTGGCCGCGGCAGATGCGGGCCGCCTCGACCAGCACGTTGCGGCTCTCTCCCTCGCTGACCTCGCCGGTCAGGTGATTGATGACATGAAGCTGAGGGACATTGGGGGCGAAGCATTGAACGGATGCTCCCTGACGGGCCAGCGCCAGCAGGCTGATGACGGCCTCGTGGATTTCGGCGCCGTCAAACACGCCACAACCACTCAAGATCACGGCCACTTTTTTCATGACAGACTCCTCGTTGTTGAAAATGTGAGCCAGGGTAGATTGTTGTACTTTTGTATGGTTATCGTTCGACCTCCGCTGGTCAAGTCATCTCCCTGTGCTAGGATTGTTTCGTTTTGGATCCTGCCTCAGTACCCCCCTTGAATTTTTTTCCACATTGATCGAGATCATGATGCGTGCGTCATGTTGAGTTTTCATGATCTCAACATAATGTTTTAAAAGATATTTTTTGTTTTAATCCACAGCTTTGTCACGGCCGTGATGCAATGGTGCCATTTTTGAGCACAGAGTTATCCACAGCAATATGCCCCACCGGTGCGCCGGGGTGATGGTGGGAGTCCCCTTGGTGTGGTGCGGGCCCTGTGGCATCCTAGCGGCTGTTTATTCTTGGCAGGACGATTTTCATGGCCTCTAGCAATCCTCTTATTCTGGTCGACGGCTCTTCATATCTTTACCGCGCCTTCTTTGCCTCGCAGCAGGCCGATCTGCGCACCTCGACCGGCTTGCCTAGCGGCGCCGTCCGTGTCATGGCCAACATGATGCGCAGCCTTCGCAAGCAGTACCCCGACTGCCACGTGGCCGTGGTGTTCGACGCCAAGGGCAAGACCTTCCGTGACGACATCTATCCCGAATACAAGGCAACACGCGCCAGCATGCCGGACGATCTGCGCAGCCAGGTCGCCCCTATCCACCAGATGATCAAGGCAATGGGTTTCCCCTTCCTGATGGTCGAAGGGGTGGAGGCCGACGACGTGATCGGCACCCTGGCCCGTCAGGCGACCGAGAAACAGTTGCCTGTGCTCATCAGCACCGGCGACAAGGACATGGCGCAGCTGGTCTCCGACCATGTCACCCTGATCGACACCATGAAGGATGTGAAGACCGATCGGGAAGGGGTGATCGAGAAGTTCGGCGTACCGCCCGAGCTCATCATCGATTACCTGGCGCTGATGGGGGACAAGGTGGACAACATTCCCGGCATGACCGGTGTCGGCGAGAAGACCGCACTGGCCCTGTTGCAGGGGATAGGCAGCATCGACGAGATTGCCGCCAACCTCGACAAGGTGGCGGCGCTCGGCTTCCGCGGCTCCAAGGCGTTTGCCGACAAGTTCCGCGAGCAGGAAGAGCAGGTGCGCCTTTCCTATGTGCTGGCCACCATCAAGACCGACGTGGTGCTGGAGCAGAGTCTGGAAGAGTTGCAGCTTGGCCCCATCGACAAGGAGGCCCTGCTGGCGGTCTATCGCGAGTATGAGCTGCGCAACCTGATCAAAGAGCTGGAGTCCGGTGGCGCTGAGGAGAGCGAAGCCGCAGGTGATGAGGAAGGCGCCGCCCCGGCAGCCGCCATCGAAACCGACTATCGCTGCATCCTGGACGAGGCCGAATTCGACGAGTGGCTGGCACGGTTGCAGGCGGCGCCGCTGTTTGCCTTCGACACCGAGACCACCAGTCTCGACTATATGGAAGCGCGCGTCGTTGGCGTCTCCTTTGCCATCGAGCCGGGCAAGGCGGCCTATGTGCCCTTCGGCCACGACTATCTGGGGGCGCCGGTGCAGCTGACCGAGGCCGTGGTACTCGGCAAGCTCAAACCGCTGCTGGAAGATCCGGCCCGTCTCAAGGTGGGGCAGAACCTCAAGTACGACCGCAATGTGCTGCTCAACCACGGCATCGAGCTGCAGGGTATCGCCTACGACACCATGCTCGAGTCCTATGTGCTCAACTCTACCGCCAGCCGCCACGACATGGATTCCCTGGCTCGCAGATATCTGAACGTCGAGACCATCTCGTTCGAGGACATTGCTGGCAAGGGGGTCAAGCAGCTCACCTTCAACCAGATCGAACTGGAGCAGGCGGCTCCTTACGCGGCGGAAGATGCCGACATCACCCTGCGTCTGCATCAGGCGCTGTGGGGCAAGCTCTCTGCCGAGCCGGGCCTTGCCAAGGTATTCAGCGAGATCGAATTGCCGCTGCTGCCGGTGCTGGCGCGGATGGAGCGACTCGGTACCACCATCGAGCCCAAGCTGCTACATCAGCAGAGTCAGGAGATCGAAGTGCGTCTGGCAGAGCTGGAGAAGCAGGCCCACGAGCTGGCCGGGCAGGAGTTCAACCTCTCCTCGCCCAAGCAGCTTGGGGAGATCCTCTTCACCAAGCTGGGGCTGCCGATCATCAAAAAGACCCCCAAGGGCGCGCCATCCACTGCGGAAGAGGTGCTGGCCGAGCTGGCGGAGACCTATGAGCTGCCGCAACTGCTGATGGAGCACCGTGGGCTGGCCAAGCTCAAGTCCACCTACACCGACAAGCTGCCGCTGATGATCAAGCCGCAGACCGGGCGGGTGCACACCTCCTATCATCAGGCGGTGGCGGCGACCGGTCGACTGTCGTCAACCGACCCCAACCTGCAGAACATTCCGGTACGCAACGAACAGGGGCGCCGTATTCGGCAGGCCTTCATTCCGTGCGCCGGTTACAAGCTGGTGGCGGCGGATTACTCCCAGATCGAGCTGCGCATCATGGCCCACCTCTCCGGTGACAAGGGGTTGCTGACCGCCTTCGCCGAGGGCAAGGACATCCACAAGGCGACCGCCGCCGAGGTGTTCGGGGTCGCGCTCGATGCGGTGACCAGCGACATGCGCCGCAGCGCCAAGGCGATCAACTTTGGTCTCATCTACGGCATGAGCGCCTTCGGTCTGGCCAAGCAGCTGGGGATCGGTCGCGCCGAAGCGCAGAAGTACATGGATCTCTACTTCGAGCGTTACCCGGGGGTGCTGGAGTATATGGAGCGCACCCGCCAGCAGGCGGACGCCCAGGGCTATGTGGAGACTCTGTTTGGCCGTCGCCTCTATCTGCCGGATATCAAGTCCCGCAACGCCGGTCTGCGCAAGGCGGCCGAACGGGCCGCCATCAACGCTCCCATGCAGGGCACCGCTGCCGACATCATCAAGCGGGCCATGATCAACGTGGACAGCTGGATCCGCGGGATTGAAGATGAGTCAATCCGCATGCTGATGCAGGTACACGATGAACTGGTGTTCGAGATCCGCGAAGAGAAGCTGGAAGAGTACATCGCCCTCATCAAGGAGAAGATGTCGGGTGCGGCCGAACTGGATGTGCCGCTGGTGGTGGAAGCGGGCACCGGTGACAACTGGGATCAGGCCCACTGATCCTGTCTGATGGTCACATAGCTATATAAGAAGAGAAGCCCGGCATCATGCCGGGCTTCCTGTTTGTGGCTGCAGGGTCAGGCCTCTTGCAGGTATTCATCCTTGAGCAGCACATAGTTGTCGGCCGAAGTCTTCAGGAAGGCGATCTCGGCCGGCTTGAGAGGGCGGGCCTGTTTGACGGGATTGCCCATATAAAGAAAGCCGGCCTCGAGCCGCTTGCCTGGCGGCACCAGGCTGCCCGCCCCGATCATCACATCGTCTTCAACGATCACCCCATCCAGCAGGATGGCACCCATGCCGACCAGTACCCGGTCGCCTATGGTGCAACCGTGCAGCATCGCCTTGTGTCCGACCGTGACATCCTCGCCGATAAGCAGCGGATAGCCGCCAGGATTGCCAGCACTCTTGCGGGTCAGGTGCAGCACTGTACCGTCCTGAATGTTGCTGCGCGCACCGATGCGGATATGGTTGACGTCCCCTCTGGCGGCCACCATGGGCCAGATGCTGGCATCGTCACCCAGCTGGATATCCCCCACCAGGGTGGCGCAGGGATCCACATATACCCGTTTGCCCAGTTGCGGGCACTTGCCCTTGTAAGGTCTTAGTCGCAAGTCCATCTTGGCCTCCTTGTTTTCGGCCATTCTAGCAAGACGACACCGGTTTCTGTGGATAAGTTTGTATAAAAGCTGTGCTTGGATATG
>NZ_CAWMFQ010000402.1:0-422 GCF_963866995.1 Aeromonas sp. ZOR0002
CTCACCAGACCAACCCATGGCCCGCTGCGGGTCGCGCAAGAACTGGCTCTGCAAGGCATCAACGTCAGTGCGGGCGGTGTGCGCGGCGTGTGGCAACGTCACGACTTGCTCTCCAAGCATGACCGCTTGTTGCGCCTCGAGAAAACCCATAGGGAACAGACGATTGAGCTCAATGACGAGCAGATCCGCCTGCTCGAGCGCTTCAGCCCCGAGTTTCGCGAACGCCAAATTGAGGTTCACTACACCGGGGAACTGGTGGCGGTCGACACCTTCTTCGTCGGCGCACTCAAGGGGGTAGGCAAGGTGTATCTGCAAACCGTGCTGGACTGCTACAGCCGCCACGCCTGGGGACGGCTCTACACCAGCAAGCTGCCGGTGACCTCGGTTCATGTGCTCAACGAAACGGTCCTGCCGTTCTTCGA
>NZ_CAWMFQ010000403.1:0-7715 GCF_963866995.1 Aeromonas sp. ZOR0002
GGTGTTGCCGTGTTCAGCGCCAACCAGCCGCTGCAGCGGGTGCGTCGCCTCGGAAAGGTGGCCGAACTGGCCAAGGCACTGGAAGAGCAGTCCGTCCACGGTGGTACCGGCATTGCCCACACCCGCTGGGCTACCCATGGCGAGCCGTCCGAGCGCAATGCTCACCCCCACGTCTCCGAGCATATCGTGGTGGTGCACAACGGCATCATCGAGAACCACGAAGAGCTGCGGGAAGAGTTGAAGGCGCTGGGCTATGTGTTCAGCTCCGACACCGACACCGAAGTGATTGCCCACCTGGTGCACCACGAGCTGAAATCCGCCCCCAGCCTGCTGGCGGCCATGCAGGTAGCGGTGAAGCAGCTGCGCGGCGCCTACGGCACCGTGGTGATGGACAGCCGTGACGACAGCCGCGTGGTGGTGGCCCGCTCCGGCTCCCCCCTGGTGATCGGCCGCGGCATCGGCGAGAACTTCATCGCCTCCGACCAGATGGCCCTGCTGCCGGTGACCCGCCGCTTCATCTTCCTGGAAGAGGGCGATGTGGCCGAAGTGACCCGCCGCGACGTGCATATCTTCGATACCGACGGCCATGCCGTGGTACGCGAGGAGCTGGAGTCCGAGCTCTCCCACGATGCCGGTGACAAGGGCGAATACCGACACTACATGCTCAAGGAGATCTACGAGCAGCCCAAGGCCATCACCAACACCCTGGAAGGCCGCCTGGGCAGTGATCACGTGGTGGTCGAGTCCTTCGGCAACGGCGCCCGCGCCATTTTCGACAAGGTCGAGCACGTCCAGATCGTCGCCTGCGGCACCTCCTACAACTCCGGCATGGTGGCCCGCTACTGGTTTGAAGAGATCGCTGGCGTCTCCTGCGACGTGGAGATCGCCTCCGAATTCCGCTACCGCAAGTCGGTGGTACGCCCCAACAGCCTGCTGGTGACTCTTTCCCAGAGCGGCGAGACCGCCGATACCCTGGCCGCCCTGCGGTTGGCCAAGGAGTCTGGTTACATGAGCTCCCTGGCCATCTGCAACGTACCGGGCTCCTCCCTGGTGCGCGAATCCGACCTGGCCTTCATGACCCGGGCTGGTGCCGAGATCGGGGTGGCGTCCACCAAGGCGTTCACCACCCAGCTGGCCGGTCTGCTGATGCTGGTGGCCTCAGTCGGTCACTGCCGTGGCAACCTGAGCGCCGCCGCCGAGGCCGAACTGGTCAAGGCGCTGCAAGCCCTGCCTGTGCGCATCAAGGAGAGCCTGGCCCTGGCCAAGCAGATCGAGACTCTGGCCGAAGAGTTTGCCGACAAGCACCATAGCCTGTTCCTCGGTCGTGGCAGTCAGTACCCCATCGCCATGGAAGGGGCGCTCAAACTCAAGGAAATCTCCTACATCCACGCCGAGGCCTATGCCGCCGGTGAGTTGAAGCATGGCCCGCTGGCGCTGATCGATGCCGAGATGCCCATCATAGTGGTAGCGCCGAACAACGACCTGCTGGAGAAGCTGAAGTCCAACGTGGAAGAGGTGCGTGCCCGTGGCGGTATCCTCTATGTGTTCGCCGATGCGGACGCCGGTTTCAAGAGCGACGAGACCATGCGGGTGATGAGCCTGAACCACGTGGAAGAGATGATCGCGCCGATCGTCTATACCGTGCCGTTGCAGTTGCTCTCCTACCACGTCGCCCTCATCAAGGGCACCGACGTGGATCAGCCGCGCAACCTGGCCAAATCCGTGACTGTGGAATAAGCCGTCGCCGGAAATGAAAAAAGAGCCGCATTGCGGCTCTTTTTGTTTTGGCAAAACAGGCTACGACAGCCGCAGGTTGGTGATGGTCACATCGTCCAGCGAGGGCACTATGATGCCGCTGGAGATGCTCTTGGCGATCGCCTGGTTGCGGTTGCGCGAGTCCGTCTTGTTGGTGACCTGATTGAGGTGGAAGTTCACGGTTCGCTCGCTGATGCCGAGGATGGTGGCGATCTCCCAGGAGGTCTTGCCCTCGCTGGCCCAGAACAGGCACTCCTTCTCCCGATCCGACAGCTCGGCCAGGTATTTCATCAGGTCTGGCCTGGCCTTGATGAGGGTCAGGGCCGAGTTGAAGATGTAGCTGGCGCAGAATGACAGCAGGGGAACGTTTTCAAACATCAGATCGGAATTGGACTTCTCCTTGCTGATGAAAGAGAGGATGCCGTGTTCCCCCTGCGGCGTGTGCAGCGGGAAGGAGACGCCGTTCCTCACCCCGAAGTCGGCGGCCAGGTTCATCACCTCCCTGCTGGCGCTGGGCAACCAGGGGGCATCACAATCGAGCTTGTTCCAGAAGATGGGCTGGGTCTGCTTCAGCCCCAGGAAGACGACCGGATCCTGGGTCAGGTAGTGCCGTTCCGAATAGGCATCAAACCAGCTGGTGGGGCAGTTGTTGAACAAGGCCACATGGGATTTCTGCATGCTGATGGGGAAAATAATCAGCAAACGGAAGTAATCAAACCCCATTTGATGACTGAAGCGCTCCAGTTGTTGCTGGATCTCGCTGGTCTTCTTCGCCTTGGTGAACCGATCTATGTGTTCCCAGATCGCATCGTTAAACATGTAAGTCTCCTTTTTCGATCACTTATCTTGCTGATCGAAAAGACATTTTTTAGTTATTTAAAATGGTGTTGCGACTACCAACGCCAGTTATTCCCGTACTTGTCTAAAAAGTATCCTGTTTTTTCGGCCAGAGGCCAAGAAAATCATCTGATTGCCAGTGACCCTACTCTTTGAGACAATGAGAATAGTTATCATTGTTAAGATTTATATCATGAACAAGTTTTGGGGTCTGGCCTTGTTACCCATGGCCGTTCATTGCGTCGTGTCCGCCGACGAGGTGGTTGCGCCAGCATTGAAGAACAGTATCGCCGACGGGAAAGCCTCCCAGCTGCGTGTGGAGAAAGCCGCCGATGGCGCCGTCGCCGCCAGGATTGAGCTGCAAAATGCCCAACTTCAACTGCGGGATCTGGAAGCCTACAACCGCTACATGCAGTCTCTGGTGGCCGATCAGCAAAACGAGCTGGGCAAGCTGAACCAGCAGTTGGAGGCGGTACAAGAGACCCGTCAGGGCCTGATCCCCCTGATGCTGCAGATGCAGGCGGACCTGGAGCAACTGGTGCAGGATGATATTCCCCTGCGCAAGGAGGATCGTCTGGCGCGGGTCGAGCAGTTGAAAGCGACCCTGGCCCGGGCGGACGTGAGCGAGGCGGAGAAGTTCCGCCAGCTGCTGCAGGCCTACCAGATCGAGGCCGAATACGGCAGCCGGATGGATGCCTATCCTGCCCAGCTGGTGCTGGACGGTGCCGAGCGCCGGGTGGATGTGCTGGCGCTCGGTCGCGTCTCCCTGCTGGCCATGACAGCCGATCGCTCCCAGGCCTGGCGCTGGTCCGCCGAGAGAAAGAGCTGGTTGCCGCTGGAGAGCGAGTGGCTCACCCCCCTTGCCGATGCGCTGGACATGGCCGCCGACAAGAAAGTCCCGCAACTGCTGCATCTGCCCCTGTCTGTCGCGCGTAGCCAGGAGGCTCAGTCATGAAATGGTTCCCCCTTCTGATCACCCTCTCCCTCACCTCCCCGCTGGCCCTTGCCAATGAAGCCTGGCAACAGCAGGAACAGGCCCGCGAGCAACAGGCGCAGCAGGAGCTGGCGTCTGTCTCCACCGAATTGAACAGTGCCCGCGCCAGGCTGGCCGAGGCTCAACGCCTTAGCAAGGAGCTGGCCGGCCAGTTTGCCAGCAATGAAAAGCAGCTGGTGGAGCTCAACAGCCGGTGGGAGCAAGCCTCCGGCGACATGAACGAGATCTTCGCGGTGACCCGTCAGGGCGCCAGCGACGCGGTCAAGCTGCTGGGTGACTCCTCGGTGCAGGGCCAGTATCCGGATCGCCTGACGGCCTTGAAGTCGATGGCTCAGGACAAGCAGGTGCCGGATCGCGCCGCCCTCGCCCTGCTGCCCGCCACCCTGTTGCAGGAGATCCGCGAGTCGGGTCGGGTTGTCCAGTTCGATGGCAAGGTGCTGGATGCCCAGGGTGCGGCCAGCGAGCAGCCCCTGACCCGGGTCGGCAGCTTCGCCCTGTTCGGCGGTGCCGGTTATCTGCAGGTGAGCGCCGAGGGCATCACCCCTGTGCTGGGGCTGCCCGGCGGCGTGCTGTCCGAGCTGACCGCCTATCAGGGCAAGGAAGGCGAGGCCCTGCCGCTGGATCCCTCCCACGGCGTCTTGCTCGAGATGCTGGCCCAGGCGCCAACCTTCTGGCAGCAAGTCCAGCAAGGGGGCCAGGTAGGCGCCATCATAGTACTGCTGGCCGCCATCGGCCTCGGCATTGCCGCCGTGCGGCTCTGGACCCTTTCCCGCGAACTGACCCTGGTGCGTCGCCAACTCAAGAGCGGTGAATATCATGCCGACAACGCCCTCGGCCGGGTGCTGACGGTGGCTGACAAGCATCCAGAACTGAGCATGGAGACCCTCGAACTGCGTCTGGATGAGGCGATCCTGCAAGAGACCCCTCGCCTGGAGCGCGGCATCGGCATGGTCAAGGTGATCGCGGCCATCGCCCCCATGCTGGGTCTGCTCGGGACAGTGACCGGTATGATCGGCACCTTCCAGGCCATCACCCAGTTCGGTACCGGCGATCCCAAGATCATGGCGGGCGGCATCTCCATGGCCCTGGTCACTACGGTGCAGGGTCTGGTGGCGGCCATTCCGCTGATCCTGGCCCACAGCCTGTTGCAGTCCCGTTTCACCGAGCTTTCCAACGTGCTGGAACAGCAGGTGGCCGGGATCCTGGCCGAGCGGGCCGAAAGCAATGGTGACAGGGTGGAGCGGGTAGCATGATGCTCGACATCTGGCAGCAGTTGCAGAGCTTCATGGGCCGTGGCGGCCCGGTGCTCTGGGTCATTCTGGCCTTGCTGGTGCTGATGTGGATTCTGATGATCGAGCGGCTGCTCTACCTCAACTTGGGGTTTGCACCGTTGCAGCGTGAGCTGCTGGGCCGCTGGCAGGCGCGTCGCGAGCGTCACAGCTGGCACGCTCGCGCGATTCGCGGGCGCTGGCTGGCAGAAGTGGAGCTGGCGCTCAACCGTCATCTGATCTTCATCCGCACCCTGGTGGTGCTCTGCCCCATGCTGGGGTTGCTGGGTACAGTGACCGGCATGATAGGCGTATTCGATGCGCTGGCTGCGGCCAACCGCTTTAACCCGGAGAGCATGGCGGGCGGGATCTCCCGCGCCACCATCCCCACCATGGCAGGCATGGTGGTGGCCCTCTCCGGCGTGTTGTTACTCAGCCGGCTCGAGAGTCAGGCCAAGCGTGCGCTGGCCAAGACCCGGGACGGCCTGCGAGAAGAGAAGGTAATGCAATGAGACGGCAATCCAAACGCCAGCGCGATGAAGTGCAGATCGACATGACCCCCATGCTGGATATCGTCTTCATCATGCTGATCTTCTTCATCGTGACCACCTCCTTCGTGCGCGAAGCCGGGCTTGAGGTACACAGACCCCAGGCCAGCCAGGCCAAGGCGCAGAAATCGTCCAGCATCATGCTGGCGATCGGCGCTCAGGGGCAGATCTTCCTCGACCGCAAACAGGTGGATGTGGAGCGGGTGCAGGCCACCCTCGCCAGACTGTTGGCGGAGCAGCCCGAGGCAAGCCTGGTGATCCAGGCCGATGAACGGGTACCCCACGGCAAGGTGGTGCGGGTGATGGATGAAGCCAAGGCGGCAGGCATCGCCAACATCGCCGTGGCGGTGGCACCGAAATGAAACACAAGTTGATGAGCCTGGGACTGGGGATCGCCCTCAGTCTGGGCATCCTGCTGTTCATGGCCACCCTGGTGGAGCCGCCCGGAGGGGAGAAGGCGACCACAGAGCAGAAATCCATCGTCATCAACATGCAGAACGAGGTGACCGAGGTACAGGTGCGTGAGCGGCCGGTACCCCAGGAGCCGGAACCCCTGCCGGAGCCGCCTGCCGCGCTGGCTTCGACATCGCTGCCCATGCCGGCGGCGGCCCCGTTGCCTTCGGTACAGCCGAGCCTGGATCTGGTCTCGACCCTGAGCGCGGTACAGGTCTCTGCCCCTGGCGTGGCGACCAGTCCCACTCCGGTCGCGAGCGGCAATTTCCATGGTCAGCAGCAGGGTACCGGGATCGGTGCCGGCGACATGCTGATGCCGCTGCAACGGGTTGAGCCTGTTTATCCCTACCGGGCCCAGCAGGCCGGCATCGAGGGGGCCGTGACCTTGCGTTTCAGCGTCGATGCAGACGGCCGGGTACAGGATGTGGAGGTTGTCGAGGCCAAGCCGAAGCGCCAGTTCGAGCGAGCGGCCATTCAGGCGATCAACAAGTGGCGCTATCAGCCTAGGCCGGGCGCCACCGACAAGCTGGTGCAAGTCATCACGCTCAAATTCAAATTGGAGTCATAACCATGTTGCGGATCTGGATCTGTCTGCTGGCCCTGGTCAGCCAAGCCTGTCTGGCGATGGAGGTGAGCCCTCATTTCTCCCGCCAGCTGGAGCCCGTGATGAAGCTCTATCAATCTGGCCAGTGGCAACAGGCCCAGAGCAAGGCGGCTGTGCTCAAACCCGGTTCCGAGGCTGAGCACGCCTGGCTGGCGCAGTTACAGGCCTCTCTGGCCGCCAACCTGCAGCAGACCGCACAGGCGAGTCGCTACGTGGAGCAGGCTCTTGCCTATAAAGAGTGGCCAGAGCAGCAACGACTTCAGTTGTTGCGTCTGCGAGGGGATATCCAGGCCCAGCAATCCAACTGGCCCGGCGCCATCGCCAGCTACAAGGCCGCATTGGCCATCAAGGCTGACGATGCCTTGCGTCTGCGCTTGGCTGGCCTCTATTACCACAACAAGCAGTACGGCGAGGCAGCCAGCCAGAGTGAACAACTGTTGAAGAAAAGCTGGCAGAAGCAGGCAGCCATCATCCGCCTCTCCTCCCTCACTGCATTGCAGCGTTACGGCGTGGCTGCGGATCAGGCCGAAGAGTTGATCCGCCGCGAGCCAAAAGAGAGCAAGTGGTGGCAGCAGGCTGTGTCGCTCAATCTCTCCGCCAAGCGTGGTGATCGAGCGCTTGCACTGCTGCAAACTGCCATCGACCGTCAACTGATGGATGATGCCGCCGCCCGCAACCAGCTAATCCGCCTGTATGCCTGGCAGGGACTGCCCTATCGCGGTGCGCGTCTGCTGGAGTCTGCCATGGCCAAGAGACAGATGAAGCAGAGCGCCGAGAATCGCCAATTGCTGGCCCAGTTGTGGGAAGGGGCACGTGAGTGGCCGAAGGCTGTGGACAGCTGGCAGCTGCTTGCCCGGGAACATGCTCACCCCAAGGCCGCCATGCGTGCCGCCGAACTGCTGCTGCAACAGGGAAAGACAGATGCCGCCATGACCCAGCTCGCGGCCATCAAGTCGGTGAAAGGAGAGCAGGGCAACAGAGCCAAGGCCCTGCTGGTGCAGGCACACCTCAATAAAGAACAATATGCTCAGGCGCTGGTGTTGGCTCGCGAGCTGCAACAGCAGAACAACTGGCAAGACAGGGCGACCAGCTGGGTCAACTACATTCAGGCCCAGACTGACGGTATGAACAAAAAAGCGGCATGAAACTGGGGTAAACTCTCATTTCATGGGGTTTAGCCTGCTTTTTCAGCAAACGAGCACATTTTTACAAAAAGCCCTTGTCATCGCGGCGCGGCTCCCTATAATGCGCCCCTA
>NZ_CAWMFQ010000404.1:0-4427 GCF_963866995.1 Aeromonas sp. ZOR0002
CCACCACCAGCGCAGGCGGATCTGGGAGATGAGCATCCCCGCCAGCATCAGGGCGCAGCCGACCACGGCCCGTTCGTCCAGATGTTCCCCCAGCAGCAGGACACCGCCGATGGCGGCGAACACCGTCTCCAGGCTGAGGATGATGGCGGCGTGGGCCGGATGGGCACCGCGCTGCCCCACCACCTGCAGGGTATAGCCGATGCCGACCGAGACCAGACCGGCGTAGAGCAGCGCCTGCCAGCCCGCCACGGCACCACTCGCCGTCGGGGTCTCGATGACGAAGGCCGTGGCCAGGCTGAGCAGGCCGCACACCACGAACTGCACCCCGGCAAGGCGAATGGGGGCGACCCGGTTCGAGTAGTGATCCAGCACCAGCAGGTGCACGGCCCAGAACAGGGCCCCGATCACTTGCAGCAGATCGCCGTAGCCGATGGTGAACTCCTCGGTGACGCTGAGGTAGTAGAGCCCGGCCATGGCGATGAGGGCGCCTACCCAGGTGTTGGCCCCGGTCTTGTGGCGCAGGGCCAGGCCGATGACGGGGACCAGGATGATGTAGAGGCCGGTGATGAAGCCCGCCTTGGCGGCCGTGGTGTAGAGCAGCCCCACCTGTTGCAGGGAGGCGGCGGAAAAGAGCACGGTGCCGGCGATGAGGCCCCCGGTCAGCAGCAGGCGGTGATCACCGGCAGGCTGGGGCGGCTGGCGTGACTTGAGCCACCACAAGAGCGGCAGCAGGGAGAGGGCGCCCAGCAGGAAGCGCAGGCCGTTGAAGGTGAAGGGCCCCATGTGATCCATCCCCAGACGCTGGGCGACGAAGCCCAGCCCCCAGATGGCGGCGGCCATCAATAACATCATGTTTGAACGCATACGGAATCATCCCTGAGAAAGAGTCTCGGCGGCACTCGGGCCCCGCCATTACGATACCTGCGAGAAGGGGCGTTTGTCGTCAGCCATTTGTTGCCGGGCGAGGGCAGGATCAGCGGCTGGCCAGCTTGGCGAGCAGGGGCAGCAGGGCGAGCAGCAGCAGGTTGCCCCTAAGGATCCAGATCACCCAGAACTGCTGCTGGGTGGAGACAAGGGGAGCCCGTCCCTGGCGCAAGGATCGGCGCCAGTGGTGGAACAGCCGGCTGGGGTAGCCAAAGCTGATGGCCATGGCGAAGAACATCAGCAGCTTGGTGCGGTAACCCGGATTGGCAAACAGGATGGCCGGTGGCTGGGGATGGGCGACCACCAGCAGCACTCCCGTGATGAAGATGAGCAGCAGGGCCAGGGCGGCCAGGCTGTCAGCCAGCAGCAGCTTGCGCACCTGCTCGATGGACATGCCGCGCCGGAACAGGAAATACTCCGAGGTGATGGCACCGGTCAGGGTGATCACGGCGCAGTAATGGAGGGCAGTCAGCAGTTCCGGTTTCAACATCCAGGCCAGTTCCTTCTCGTTGGCCACCTGATGCGCTTCCTTTTGGACGCCATCAGGTGGGGCTGATATTCTGACACTACACGATGTCAGGGGATAGCATGGAGTCAGGGTTGGATAAGCGAGCAGTCTCCAAAAAGACCTGGTCCCTGGTGGCACGGATGCGCCTGGGCCTGCTTCTGCTCTTCATTCCCGTCCTGATGCTGGGCGCCATCTACTACCTGCACATGGAGCGCAGCCTGCAGCGAGAGCTGCAACAGCGCCTGCTCGCCACCAATCACCAGTTGCGCCACGTCTTCATCGAGCCCTACCTGAACGAGATGGAGCGTCAGTTCTCTCTCATCTACGACCAGATCAAGGTGGAGGACATCAGCGGCCCCCGTCTGCGCAACACCGACTCCTATCTCAGGGAGTGGCGTCTCTACAAGGGGGTGATGGCGGATCTCATCTACATCTATGTGGGCACCGCCGAGCGCCAGATGCTGATCTACCCCGAATGGCAGGCGGATGCGGACTTCGATCCCAGGGTGCGCCCCTGGTATCAGCTGGCCAGCCAGCATGTGGGCAAGATGGTCTGGACCGAACCCTACTACGACTACACCAACGGCACGCTGGTGATCGCCCTGGCGCGGGCCATCACCGACAAGGAGGGCAAGGTGCGGGGGGTCTTCGCGGTGGATGCCATCCTGGCCCCCTTCTCCGCCCAGCTGAACCGGCAGTGGAACAGCGGCTACCAGATGATCGTCAACCAGTCGGGCAAGGTGCTGGCCCACCCCGATCCCTCACAACTGCTCAAGCCCATGACCCACCCGACCTGGCTCTCCCGCTTCAGCGGGGAGGACGGCATCTTCCTGGATCAGGCGTCTCGCCAGTTCGTGGCCTACAGCCGCCTGCCGGACCACAACTGGGTGCTGATCAGCGTGTTGCCCGCCTCCAGCATCCAGGCGGTGGTGGCGAGCGCCTCCCTCAACGTGCTCGGGATCATCGTGCTGGCCAGCGTGCTCTACATGGTGCTGGCACTGATCTGGTCCCGTTATTTCAGGCGGATGCTGGACGAGATCTCCACCGTGATCCGGGCCAGCCGGACCCAGCCTGACGAGGTGCACCAGGGGGGGATGCGCGAGCTCAGGCACGTCTATGCCGAGCTGGCGGAGGTGAGCAAGGATTATCACGAGGTGCGCCAGCAGGCGAACCTCGACAAGCTGACCGGCCTTTACAACCGGCGCTTTTTCGACGAGCGGTTGAATCGGCTGCTGCTCGATCAGGACCGCTTCTGCCTGGCCATGATCGATCTGGACGGTTTCAAGCGGATCAATGACACCTATGGTCACCAGACCGGGGATGTGGTGCTCAAGCGGGTGGCCAGTTTTGGCGCCAAGCTGCTGGGGGATCATGGCTGGGTATGCCGCTATGGCGGGGAAGAGCTGGTGGTGCTGTTCGCCAATCCGGACATCCACTTCTGCCAGATGCTGCTGGAGCAGTACAGGATTGGGGTGGCCTCTCTGCACTGGCGTGAACCCGGTCTTGGGATCACCTTCAGCGGCGGCCTGGTGGCGAGTGCCCCCGGGCTTGGGGCCAGGAGCCTGCTGACCATGGTCGATGCCGAGGTCTATCGCGCCAAGGGTGACGGCAAGAATCGCATCTACATGGTGGATCCCCTGGCTCCCCGGGCCGACTCGCCCTCAGGGGATGGCATGTTGAGCAAAGAAGAGGCCTGAGGGCCTCTTCTTCATTGCGCGGATCAAGGGTGCAACTGCCAGGTCCAGAGGGGCCAGCCCAGCTCCTCGGCGCACTGGCGCAGGGCGGGGGCCGGATTGACCGCATGAGGATGGCTCACCGCCCGCAGCATGGGCAGATCGTTGTGGGAATCGCTGTAGCCGAAGCTCTCCTGCCAGAGGTGTTCCTTTCCGGCAAAGAGCTGGTTGATGCGGGCCACCTTGCCTTCGCGAAAACTCAGGGTGCCGCGGGTCTGGCCGGTCAGCATGCCGGCTTCCTCGTCGAGCAGGATGGCCACGCAGTGATCCATCCCCAGCATCTGCGCCATGGGGGCCACCAGATGCTCGCCGGAGGCGGAGATGAGCACCAGTTCGTCGCCACGTTGGCGGTGCCACTCGATGCGGGCCAGCCCCTCGGGGTAGAGGCGCTCCCGCAGCACCTGTTCGGCAAAGCGGGTGCAGAGGGAGTCGAGCCACTGGCGCGTCCTGCCTGCCAGCGGTTGCAGGGTGAAGGCCATGTACTGGTGCATGTCCATCTTGCCCTGATGGTAGAGGGACATCATGGCCTGCTCCTCGGCCACCATGCCCGCCGGGGCCAGCTCCTGGGCCACCATGTACTCCAGCCAGAGGCTGGCGGAATCCCCCGCTATCAGGGTCTCGTCCAGATCAAACAGTGCCAGGGCCATGGCTGCTCCTCGGGTTGGCTGCCAGCATCGGGGAACTGGCTGAAAAATGAATGGGATTCATGGCGTTATGCTACCTCACAGAGTTGATCCCGGGCCACCACCAGGGTCACGGCGCTGCCTACCGGCAGCAGATCGCCGGCACGGCGGTTGAGGCAATCCACCGTCAAGAGTCCCGCCTCGCACTCCACCTGATAGCGGATGACGTTGCCGAGCAGCTGCTGCTGGCGAACGATGCCGGGCAGGCTGGGCTCGTGGCTGACCGCCCCAGCGGGCAGCAGGGTGATGGACTCCGGCCGCAGCGCCAGCTTGCCGCGAAAGCGCGGGCCGAACAGGGATTTGGCCTGCTCGCCACCCAGCAGGTTGTAGTTGCCGATAAAGCCCGCCACGAACTCACTGGCGGGGCGGGTGTAGATCTGCTCTGGCGTGCCGCTCTGGACGATGGAGCCCTTGTTCATCAGGAAGATCCGATCCGACAGGGTCAGCGCCTCCTCCTGATCGTGGGTCACGAAGATGGTGGTGAGCTCGAGGCGCTGCTGGATCGCGCGGATCTGCTGGCGCAGGCTGCGGCGGATGCGGGCATCCAGCGCCGAGAGCGGCTCATCCAGCAGCAGGATC
>NZ_CAWMFQ010000405.1:0-13606 GCF_963866995.1 Aeromonas sp. ZOR0002
ACCGGTTTGAGGCCGGTGTCAGGTGATAACTAGATCTGTACAATCAAGAATTGAGAGTCTTGTCACGTAGCGTGCCATCTCAGTCTTCTTTGGTCGAGTATTTCAGGGAATCGTAATGTAGGGGGGGGGGAGGAGAGTGACTGCTTTTAGCCCTTAGGTATCATACTCAACGCCGTCTTTACTTGATCTCTTGCAGCTTCACCGAACAAGTGTGTATTTGCGATGAGCATGTTAACAGCAGGGGATGCAGATTGCTTACGGATACGCTCTTTGGCCGCAAATGCGTGCTTTTGACGGCGGTAAACATCTTCCCACCAATCACGACCATACTTTTTTAGTATGCATGTTTTGATTGTTTTAAAACGCTCCCTGCTGGTGGTTCCTTCAGCGGAGGCTAACACGCTTGCCCATATCATGCGTTTCTGAAGGTCATTTGGGACCCAATCTTGCCCTCTAAGTTCAGCAATAACATCCGGATGTAGATATAGAGTACCCTCTGAGACCTTGCGCTTCACCCAGAGAGGTTGGGCACGCTCAAAAGCCGACTGTTTATCTTGAGCACTATACCCATGACAATGTAGCTTCCAAGTTTCCAACTCATCAATCGCGGCTAATCTCCGGGCTAACGTTTCCACATCTTCTCCATATTCATATAACGTTTACCACTACATGACCATGATCAGCTGAGCCCGGCAGATATCTAGACCTGTGACCATGATGTATGGGGTGTTTCTAGAGCACATGGGCGATTCAGTGTATCCCCAATGGCGCTGTCACACCTATTACTTCTTCGTCAATAAATCAGATGGTTACGTACAGTCGGCAATGCGCATTTCACGCGTGTTGCGCAGGATGATTGATTTTCATGTGGGCGATTGAAGCTAAATCAGGGGACGCGTCTCGGCCATTAGTCAGGATGGTTCAGTTTTAGCTAAGCTGTGCGAAAAAGAGGCCAGTGCCGACCGGCCCTGACCTCTGCGTTTTTCCGCTCTATGGTGCCGGATTACTGACAGGCTCCCCAGTTTACTCCGTCCGTGCCACATTCCAGGCTATGAGTACCGTCCGCATAGGTTGTCTGCTTCTGATAGAGGCCGCTGCTGTTGTAGCTGGTTTTGATGGTATTGCCATTTTCACTGGCCGTCATGTTCTTGACCCAGCTAGCCGCATCAGGATCTTGTGATGGTTCGTCATACTGATAGGGGAGGGCTTCGAGAGCTGCAGTGAGCTCACCCATGTTCAGGCTGGATAGCTGTGCTTCCAGACCAACCCAGTCGTTCAGGAAGCTGAATGCGCCCGCCTGCCGGTTATACATGAATTGGGTGGAGTAGCTCAGATCGTTGTTGCTGTAGTTGATGAAGGCGTAGCGGTGGGTGATCGCTGCTGCCATATCGTCAGGAGTACAATCGTCGAAGCTTTCTGCCGACGTATTGGACAGATTCTCCAGAATGTAAGTCTTACTGTTTGCACGGGTCGAGAGGGTCTCCTTGATGTCGCAGCTATAGGGGGTGTTATCCCCATTGCGCGACTCAAAATCGTAGCGGGTTGTGTAGGTGTAGTTACTGCCTGCCACAAGGCGCTCTTCGCCATAGATGATGGTCTTGATGACTTGTGTGAAATCATCGCTCACCTTCACCAGCTCGGTGCTACTTTGAGTCCCACGGTGCAACAGGGTTTCACGATACCAAGCCTCCGGATAGGCATTGTTGTGATCGCGACTATCCCCCTTGTGGTAATCGACATAGACAAAGGTGGCGTCCGGGTTTTCCCGTTTCAAGGCCTCTGTCTCGGTGAAGGACTGCTGCAAGCCGCGCACGATCTCCTGGGCCAGCATGCCAGTCTCGCTATCACCGCTGGCGATGAAGTCCGTATACAACTTCTGCTCGGAAATGTTGTAGTGACTGACAACCCGGCTGACGGCCTGTTTCATCGAGGCGATCAACTGTTCCTGCTTTTGCCGGTTCGCCATGACGGTCTGGCAAGTCGTCTGTGATTGGGCTGCCAGCTCACTTTCTACACTGCTCCAGAGCACCGTGGTCAGCGGCGTCACATGGTAGACATCATCCTTGGTGATGGGGGCAAAGGTGGGAGGAAGGACCATCTGATAGGCTTCTGTTACCGGGCCAAGATCCTGGTCCACGGCATCCACGGGCACATCGACCACCAAGGGGGCGTATTGAGCGCAGGTTTGCAGGTCTACCGGCAGCTCTAACCGATAATCACCGGCATCATTGGTGGTTGTCTTGGGTTCACCATCATCCCACTGACGGTTGAAATTGAGATCGAGATAGACGGTAGCGCCTTGAATGTATCCATCAATCGCCTTTCCTGACATCGCCAAGGAGGCATTCGGTGGGGTTGGACTATCCGTGTTTCCACCGTCGCTACCATCACCGCCACAGCCTGACAAAGTAGCCATCAGCATCATGGCCAAGGGGGTTTTCTTCATTGTTAGTTTCCCGTTTATTATTGGTATGCGATAACGCCCAGAGCATGGTCCGTTATCATCGTGATAATTTTATCTCGGTGTACGGCTATAAAATGTTGATTAGCCTCTGATTTATGAGTTTCTATTCACCGTGCTTGTCGTTGTGTTTCGGCTTCAGTGCATCAAGGTGCAGACAGTTCTGTCTCGCACACGATGACTTCGCACTCTGATGGGTCAGGGAAGTCTCCGCCTTCGTCGGTGACATATATCTTGTCGGCATGAACGCGGTAGTTACCCGCCGGGGTCAGCAGTGGGTTTTCATACATGCCCTGATAATCGACTGAGACAGAGGTCGCACCATGGGATCTCAATGTGACGCGTCCGTTGGGGGCGATAGTGATGGATTGTTGAATCCCATTTTCACCTCCGAAGTTGAAGTACCGGGTTCCCGTGAACGGCAGCGCCACGGCTTGTTGCTGTGGATCCCCGGTATGGTCAGCGCCTCTGGCGCTCTGGCACATTTTCTCTAGCAGCAGATCCAGCATCCCCTCTGGCTGTGGTCGCCCGTTAATCTCCAGCGCCTCCACAGAAAAACCATCATCTTGCATCCAGACCTGCACCATGGCCCGTGCGGGCTGACTGGCATAGGTGATGGTGCCGCTGACATTCACCAATTTCCGACCATCCGCTGCTTTCCCACCGGTCCACTCGGGGTCTTCGAAAAAGCTGTTGACCATCTTCTCGACGGAGATGTTCGGGCACATCTCCAGCTCGCTTTCCTTGAGGGTTGCCACATCCAGCAGGCTGAGCAAACCGGCCTGAGCGCCTGTCGAGCAGAGCATCAGTAAACCGACTGCAGTTTTTATGTTCATACAAGGCGCTCCTCACAACACCCATGAAAACGCGGATATGGAGCGGTAGTTATAGCGACGGTCAAACTCCTCCTGTGTCAGGCACAAAACACGGATGAACTCGATTACGGACAAGAGCAGGGGAAGGCCGGTGGTGCAGAGTGCGAGGTAGATAAGCCCCCACCCCCAGTTCCCGGTGTAGAACTTATGCAGACCAATGCCGCCGCCCAAGAATGCGAACACAGCGGTGAGCCCCTTGCGCTTGCCACGGTGCGCAACGGCGTTTGCGCCGTTTAGCGGTGCCTGCGGGGGAGTGGTTGCGGCAGAGGGGGGCGTGGAGGCTGTTGCCCCCTCTTTAATCGGCCATGCTGCGATATCGATAGGCTTCAGCAGTTCATCCGTGATTGCCCTGGCTTTCTTCTTTGCAGCGCCGAAGGTATCGATGGCATCGACAAACGAGCCATTGAGGGTGAGCTGGATGGTCTCATCGCCTTGGGAGGCGAAATTCACGGTGATGCGCATACCGAAAGGGTTAAAGCCATATTTCCATGCGGCTTCGATCCTGCCTTGGGCGCGCTCAATGGTTTTCAACGTGCCGCCCTGTGCTTGCAAATGGGCGGCGACATGATCGAAAAGTGGCTCATAGGGACTGCTGGAGCAAAGAGTGTTGTCGGACACTTTTTGCAGGCTGATGGTGTTCATGCATGACTCCTTGGGTATCGACTGCGGGATGGTTGACGACAATGTGAAACAGCGGCGACAGGTGGTGTCGCGGCATGTCAGGCGCTGTCGCCAGATGTATAAACTGGGATCTTTGTCACAAATGAATCAGGGTGGAGCCTGACTCATCAGGGTCAATAAATGGCGTAAATCACGGACGATCTGCTCATGGATAAAACCGGGCGAGATCACGGTGAGCCCCGGCATCCAGGATTTGATGACAGGCAGAATTTGATTGGCATCGAGTACGCGACTGCTCAATAACAGCGCACCGTCATCCAGGGTTTTGACAATCTCTTGCTCGGGCAGCAACGGGCTATGCTGAAAGTTGAGGGCGATGGAGGCACTGGCCTTGAGGAGCACCTCGATCATGCCGGAGCGCCAGAGCGTCGGGTCGGTATCGATCTGTCGTTGAATGTACGCGTCACGGGTGAAGGTCTGTTGCGATAGCTCAACCAGTGTGATGGAGCTCAGCGGATAGGCTTGCAACCTTCCCTCGCTGACACCGACCAAGTGCCAAGTACCCTTGTAGTTGACGAGCTGATAGGGACTAAACAGCTGCTTGCGCTGGTCTTTGGTGATGAGCCAGCATTGCAGATGCTGAGTCATTGCCTGCTCTAATACCGGTATCTGGTGAATGAGTGAGTCAGCTGATTGACCATCGAACCCCTTGATGGCGAAGAGACTGGGGTTGCCTCTGTCCAGCAGCTGACCCAGACGATGTTCACTGGCGCGGGGGAACAGGTCGGTGATGCCAAGCTGTTCGGCCAGCTTTCGCAGTTTTCTGTCGTTCTTGTGATTGAGAAACTCAGGATCCAGCCAGTATTGCTGGCTGCGGTGCTCTATCGGTAAATAACTGAGGCGTTGATTGAAATCCCGCTGCAGGGTGCGCACGGTGACGTTGTACTCGGTGGCCAGATCACTCAGGTGTAGCTTCTCACCGCTGTACAGGCGGGTGAGGAGCATACCGAGGCGCTGAGCAATCTTGTCGTGTTCGTGCATACCATCAAGCAAGGGGAATAACGGTGTCGTGGATTATCCAAACAGGCCGCGACACGGCGTGACGAATTGGCTGACAGGCAGTTTTTCGCAAAACCCATCATCGGCGATGGGCTTTTGTCATCAGAGGTTGGGTTTTGTTATCTGCGGGCGAGGAGTGGTTGAGCAGGCAACGATGGTGTTTGTGTTCGGGAGGAACTAAAACCACTATCAAGTGGTTAAACCACTATGTGTGTTTTTTAACCGCTCGGTGAGCCACAGCGCACAATAAGAAAGATGTGTTAATTTAGATTGTCTATACAACGGGTTGTCCGTTATGGTAGACCCCAGAACCATTCCCTTTCTTTATGGAGGGTTTTTGTGTTTGTTTGGTAACATGGTTTCGAGTGATATGGCTTGTCTTTGATTGCGATATAAGGAAATAGTGAATGAGTGATACATCCGAGAATCTACCAAATGAAGGTGTTGTGGTTAATACGGAGGTGCAGTCCTCAGACACTTTATTTCGTAATTCATTTGAGATTTCAATTGAAGCGGCAAAGATAGTAAATTACGCCGCAGCTCAAAATAATATTCCACTAATTCAGCGTTTAATTATTCGCAACAAAAGCGAACAGTCGTTCAGGCAGGTGGATTTTCAGATAAGTGTCAATCCGGCATTTTTTGAACCCAAGCGTTTCACCTTTGATATCTTCGGTGCTGAAGAGTCTCGAACCTTCAACTCAGTTCAACTAAAACTCTCGCTAAACCACGACTATCTATTCGATCTGGATGAGGCTGAGACCGGTAACATCATAATTACCGTGTCTAAAGAAGGCGAAGAACCTTTGGTTCACAACGAACCGATTCGTGTATTAGCTCGTAACGAGTGGGGAGCAACACTGGGTTTACCAGAGCTATTGGCTGCACATGTTCAACCCACGCCTATAGAAGTTGATCGCATACTGTCAGCCGCATCTTCTTTGCTTAAGTCATCCACAGGCTTGAGCATGAATGGATATCAGAGTAAAAACCGTGAGTATGTCTGGAAACAGGTAAATGCAATTTACCAAACTCTAGCAAACATGGGGTTCCATTACGCACCGCCGCCTGCCTCTTTCGAGCGAACAGGACAGAAGATTCGGACTACTGCCCAGATCCTCGATGGCAAGATGATGACTTGTCTGGATTCCAGCGTACTTTTGGCGGCTTGTCTGGAACAGGCGGGTTTGAACCCCGTAATTTTGGTCAAGGAAGGTCATGCTTGGGTTGGGGTCTGGTTAGTTGATTCGTACTTTTCCAACCCGGTAGAAGACTGCGCTCAAGATGTGAGAAAGAGAATTGCCTCCGGAGAATTTCTCACGCTTGAGACCACAGTGATTCCTCAGGCCGCTTCTATGAAAAAGGCTATTGCCGATGCAGCAAATTATCTGGAAGAAGCCCAGGAGCACACTTTTGAATACGCGATTGACATCAAGCGGGCTCGCCAGAATCACATTCGCCCGATGCGTGCTATTGCAGCGCTAGGCAAAGGCACTGTCGACTATGGTGAGGATTTTTCACCAACAGGACCAATTATTGAAGATGTCCCGGAATTGCCGCCATTAGATCCAGGAGTCATAACCACCGAAAACGTAGTGACTGACAACACTCCGGAAGGTCGTATGGCAAACTGGAAGTCCAAACTGCTTGATCTGACTTTACGAAATCGTCTACTAAATTTCAAACCCAGCAAAAAATTCCTAAAAGTAGTGACTCATGATGCGGGGGATCTTGAAGACGCATTGGCAGCAGGTGGTGAATTCAAGCTCGTAGCCAAACGTTCAATGGCTGACATGGGCGACCCCCGAAGTGAGGAAGAATTTAAAGCCGAATACGGCATGACCTCGGCTGAGCAGTATGCTCAATCGGCGCTACCAAAAAAAGAAATCTGTTTTGATGTAGAAAAAGAAAAACTGCAGGACTACGCCACTGTTATATTCCGTGAGGCTAAAAACACCTTAGATGAGACCGGATCTAACAGTCTATATATTGCGTTGGGTACATTATGCTGGAAAGAAACCCCAGAAGCCGAGACTGTATTGAAGGCGCCAATTCTCCTAGTTCCTGTGAAATTGAAACGCGGTGCGGTAGGCTCTGGCATCCGATTGGAACGTCTTGATGAGGAAACAATTTTTAACCCCACACTCTTACAAAAGCTGGCAATAACATTTGACATCTCTTTACCGTATCTCGACGGGCAGCTTCCAAATGATGATTCCGGTGTGGACGTAGACAAGATTTTTGCGACATTAAGGAAGAAAATTGAGGACTTGAAAGGTTTTGAAGTCATCGAGGATTCTTATCTTGGACTGTATTCTTTTGCTAAGTACCTCATGTGGAGAGATTTATCCAAAAATTCTCAGGATTTACTCAAAAATAAGGTGGTAGACCATTTGGTTAACCATCACGGTGAAAATTTCCAGGATGACACAAAAGCAATCAGGCCTGAGGATTTGGATCGCGACTTCTCACCTCAATCTTTGTACACACCATTGTTGGCTGACTCGTCTCAATTGGCTGTCATCTGCACAGCCGAAAAGGGTCGAAACATGGTCGTTGAGGGACCTCCAGGAACGGGCAAGTCTCAGACTATTACCAACCTCATCTCTCACTTCCTGGCCAATGGTAAGACTGTGCTCTTTGTAGCTGAGAAAATGGCTGCGTTGGAGGTAGTACACAACCGATTAACAGACATTGGGTTGGCGGAGTTCTGCCTAGAGCTGCATTCGACTAAAGCGAAGAAATCAGAGATTTCCAAGCAGTTTGTGCAGGTGCTCGAATGCGCGGACAACAAACTCGTTGCTGATTGGGAGTACGAGGCAGAGCGGTTGGCTGCGCTGAGAAACGAACTGAATGCCTTGGTTAGGGTGTTACATCAGACACATAGAAACGGTTTGACAGTGTACGAAGCTATGGGCTGGACGTTAGTGAGCGACAAAGAACCAGCTCGCTTTGATTGGACTGACCCAGAGACACATGACTACAAGGAAAAATGCAGTCTGGAAGATTTTGTGGGTGATTTGGCAGCGTTGGCTACACGCCTTTCCAAAATATCGACTCACCCGCTCAATGAAGTAAAGAAGACAACTTGGACTCCTACTTGGCAGGACAGCCTATTGCAAACGGCTAAGCAATCCGTTGAGCAAGTGAGCGATATCGAGGCCAGCTTGCAGGATTTCTCCGCGCTCGTAAAAATCGAGGCTAATCAAGCGAGCTTGGATCAGTTGCAGTCCATTGATGAACTTGCTGCTGCTTTACTTAACGTTTCACAGGTGCCGATGGAGTCAGCTAGTCAAGCGTTCAGCACACAAGAACGTAAGAAATTGGGCGAACTTATCCGGCATGGCGAGCAGCGTACCGTCCTATGGTCATTCTTCAAGAATTACGACGCGGAACTAAAAACGCTAAAAGCCGCGCCGTTAAAACTCCAATGGAGAGCGGCATCCCAAGATTGGTGGCCCAAGAAATGGTTTACTAAGCGGAAGATTTCTAATCAGATTAGACTTTTTAGCCTTGATAAGTCGCGCGTTGCGGACGAGGAGATGGACGCATTCCTTGATAATTTGGCCAAATTAAATGTAGAGGATCAGTACCTTCACGAAAATGCAGCAATCGGATCAGGTTGCTTGGGAGACGTTTTTAAGGCCGAGAATACCGACTGGAGTCAGGCGGCAGCCTACCTTCGCTGGATGGATGATTTGGCTTTATCTGTGCAAAAAGCCTTTGACGCACAGATGGAGCAGTTAGACATCGCCCGAAGTTCGCTTCGAGTGCTGCTTTCTGATCAAAATGAGTCCTTTAGACCGGGTGGGCGGCTCTATAACGTGGCCCAGGCTTACAGGACTTCTTATTCGGGCTTCATCGCGCTGTTCACCAGCCTTAGGGAGCTCACTGGTAATAGCGAATTTTTGGGGGGCTCGGCCAAAGTGGGCTTACTGGGTTGCATACGTTCAATGCATGCTCAGTGGCAGTCACATAAACAGGAAATCCAACCATGGTGTGTCTGGAATGACTCCCGTGCGAAGGCTTTATTACTTGGATTGCAGGGCTTGATTGAGCAGGTCGAGCAAGGTGCAGTAGATCTTGCTGATCTTAAAGATCATTTTGTGGTGTCTTATGCTAGCTGGTGGCTAAAGTGCATTTTGGATAGAGAGCCGTTGCTCGCGAACTTCTCTGGCGCATCACAAGCCCATAAAATTGCAGAGTTCCAAAAGGCTGATGAGCGTTTCCAGAAACTCACAGTTCAGTATGTACAGGCCAAGTTGCGCGGCAAGATTCCAACTGGGTCAGAATTGACGGGTGACTTGAAAGGGGAAATAGGGTTTTTGCGCCATGAAGCGCAGAAGCAGAAGATGCATCGTCCGATAAGAGAGGTGCTTAAAAAATCCTCCGCAGTGCTGCCACGCTTAAAACCCTGTTTACTGATGTCACCTCAGTCCGTTGCACAGTATCTAGACACGAGCGCTCAGATGTTCGATGTAGTTATATTTGATGAAGCCTCGCAGATACCGACGTGGGACGCTGTTGGTGCAATCTCACGCGGTAAGCAATTGATTTGTGTTGGTGATCCTAAACAGCTACCTCCGACCAACTTCTTTAGTGCCTCGGATGCCTCTGGAAACTTTGATGATGAAAGTCTCATCGAGATGGAATCTATTCTGGATGAATGTTTGTCCTGTGGCATGCCATTGTCTCGGTTGGCTTGGCACTATCGTTCACGTAACGAAGGGTTGATTACATTCAGTAACCACCAGTATTACGGGTCGGATTTAGTTACTTTCCCAAGTCCCGTGGAAACGGATAACTCTGTGGAGTTTGTTGATTCGAAAGGGGTATATGAGCCCGGCAAGTCGCGCACAAACAAAATTGAAGCGGCCAAGATCGTTGATGAGATCGAGCAGCACTATCTCTCAGGTGCTGGTAAGAAGTTCTCCATTGGAGTCATTACCTTTAACTCTACTCAACAGGCTCTGATAGAGAAACTAATGGATCAGCGGCGCCTTGCGAATCGGCAACTGGATGAGGCTATTGCACAGGCTGGCTCAGAAGAACTCTTCATCAAGAATTTGGAGAATGTTCAGGGTGATGAGCGTGACATCATCTTGTTCTCAATTACCTTTGCTAAGGATGCAAGTGGAAAGTTGAGTATGAATTTCGGTCCAATGAACAAGGAAGGGGGCCATCGCCGCCTTAACGTGGCTGTTACCCGTGCTCGACACAAAGTCAAGATATTCTCAAGCCTACGGCCAGAGGACATTGATCTATCGCGCACTAATGCCAGGGGGGTGGCAGATCTAAAAGCCTATCTGGACTTCGCTTTGCATGGCGCCCGTGTTTTGACTGAACAAGCCATACCAACTGGGCGGGAACCTGATAGTCCTTTTGAATATCAGGTCATTGACGCCTTGCGTAACCGTGGGTGGCGTGTTGTGCCACAAGTTGGTGTATCCGGTTATCGAATCGACCTGGCTGTAGTCAATCCTCATGCTCCAGGAAAATTTTTGCTGGGAGTAGAGTGCGATGGCGCTACTTATCATTCCGCACCGAGTGCTCGTGATCGAGATCGCTTGCGCCAAATGGTGCTTGAAGGTTTAGGCTGGAATATTCACCGTATTTGGTCGACTGACTGGTGGTTTAACCGAGAGATCCCCCTGAAAGCGCTTCTAGCACGGCTAGACGTATTGGAAGAGCAAGCGCGTCTTGAAGTACAACCGGGTTAAATGAAATTCTCTGGTGGGGGTATATACAGCGTTATGTGTTTATCCCCAATAGTGTTGTTACACCTATCGATGATTTGCATATAAATCAAATGGTTACTAACCATAAGAAATGCACATTGCTCATGGTTTGCGTCGGATAGTGCATTTCTCGCCTTGGGTAATTGAAGTTCACTCAGGAGTGAATCAGGGCCATAACCCTCCAGTCATCGCTTCATGGTAAGGCTGAAAAGTGTTTAGTGAACTTGGGGTGATTCAGCCATTTTTTCTTGGTGGGCTTGGATAGGTTGTTGTTGCTCCTGGAGCAGCACTGAAGGGAGTGAGTAGTGAAGAAAGCAACGTTACCCGCCATCGTCGTCACCGGTCTCTTAATGACCGGGTGCTCGACACAAGGCAACGCCGTAATACCTATCGTTGGGCCGCTGGCCAGTTTCGCGAGTTATGAGTCCGTAGGGTCGTTCGCTCTCAGTGGGGATCGCCCCTACCTCGGGAAGGTTCGTCGCAACAGATTAGATGGCACCTATGACATCACCACGGCGTACATGACCATCGGCGATCTCATCCGGGGGATGACCGGATTCAGCTCGCTCGAAAACTTTATCGACACATCTGCACGGACGGGGCTTGTCGTCGTGCGCGGGACCAGCGCCAACTGCCCCACAGCGCAATGGGCTGTGTGGTACGACGACCGCCAAACCGTAATCCACCCGTTCCCAGGATGCCAGCCGTACACCAAGAACACCGTAACCCGTAATGGGCAATACATCATGTTTGAAGACCCTGCAGGGAAAAGCGACTCGCTTTACGCATTCGACGTGCGCCAGGCCAAATTTGCTGAATACCGATACCAGCGGCCAGTGGCAACCCCTACCGAAACAAAGACAGCTCGCCAGAGCTCGCCAGCGCGTCCCAAGCAGACGGCAACGGTATCAAGCAAACGCACCCCGGCAGCCAAGACCAGACCGGCCACCAGCACCCCTGCGGTCATTCGCCAGGCAACCTATCAGCCTGGCACCATTAAGATTAAGAAGGTCTCCAGCCAGACCACCCAGGAAGTGGTGACATGGGAGCAATAACATGGCGCTTTAAGGCGCTGCTTGGCACAAAACTGTTTTGGCTCACCCTGCTCTATCTGTTGTGCGAATTGGCGTTCAGCGCAAGCCTGCTGGAGCTATGCAGCCGGGAGGCAACCCTGGATGAGATCAACCAGCTCGAAAACGTCGGGCGGCTGCTGACGGGGATGGCCATCTCGCTGCTGTTCATCGGGATGTTCATCGACAAACAGCACATACGACCCTCCCGTCGGATCCTTTGGTCGTTCGGGCTGGTACTCTTGTTCACGGGTCTGAACCATAAAGCGCAGGACGCGTTCATCGACCATCGGATTCAGACCGAGTTTGCTACCGCTGAAGCAAGAAAAGGCGCCTTTTTGCTGACCCTGGCGGGCCGTAGCCTCTCGAATGGCACCCTGAACTTACGGAGCATCCATACCCCGGAGGTGCTGGAGCACAAGTCATCCGTAATGGCATTCGTTGCCATCTTCCCGGCATTGGCGTTCAACTACCCCAATGTCCAGGACGAGATGACCCTGCTGCTGAAAAAGGCGATCTCCATCAGCGTGACCAAGCCCTGCGACGCCCTCGATGATCGGACCAAATGCCTGGGGTCTCCAGCCCAGTTCAACAATGACACTTGGCCCCAGATCGTTCGGGGGGTGGAAGAACGCTATATGGAATATACCCGCGCCTATAACAAGGCCGTTGTAAGGACTAGCCCGGAGGCATTGAAGCAAGCAGCCACAGACGCTTGGGATGACTATCTGTTCCAGCTAAAACGTGCGGGGTTTACTAACCTGTTCACCAAACACGCCCGCCCTTACCAGGTCCCGTCCTCTAAATTTGCCCAGGTACGTCAAAAGGTGCGCGAGGCTGGGGTGCCAGTGCCGAATAACTGGCGCCCTACCGATCGCAAGACTTTCGAGGCTGTGGTGCGGCAGAAAGCCTATCGTGACACCTGGAAGGCTCTGGGCGACTCGATGGGGATCAGCAATCCCAGTCGCTACGTGACTATCGAATCGTTCATGCTGCTCAAACCGGTACAGGCCGCGGTGCGCGAGCAGCTGGGAGTAGACGGAAGTAGGCGGATCCCGCTTGTGACGGAGTTTGCTGACATCGAGCGCCAGGTGTACCGCCCAATAGCAAACAGCATCATCGCCAGGCTACAAGCGCAGGTGGATTCGTCCACCGCTCGATTCGTGGGGCCGGGACCGCTGGCTGAGAAGGCCGATTCCGCAGTCAAGACCCTGGTGGTTGTTCCGCTGGCCCTGCTGTTGTCGCTGCTCGGGGGGTTTGGCCACATGATGAAGCTCACCACCTTGATCTTCCGCAGTTTGCTCGATGAGCAGAGCAAGGCTCGCACCTTGAAAGCCATGACCGCAGCTATAGCCCTGGTCTCAACGGGGGTGTCGGCTCTGTATTATGCAGCTAATCCCCTGGTCGAAGCCAAGGCATATCAGACCTTTTCCGCGGCAACTACCCTCAATAGCGGCAGAGCATTTTCGCTGGGGTTGGAGTTCATCATCCGGTTACAGGAGTTCGTCTACCCGGTTAACGCAGTTCTGCTCCAGCATTGTTATGTGATTATCCCCCTGGTCGGCTCCCTGGCGCTGTTATGTCTGTATCATTGCGCCGAGCCAAAGCGCACAATGCGAGAGGTTCAGGTCAACGTGGCCGCGCTTCAGAAACAATTACAGGCGGCGTTAAGCAATGAATCTCAACGAAAACGAAATGCAGCCTAGGTATCGCAATGATAACTTTCAAAGTCATTTTGTTGTGGTCAACTAAATCCGGACACATAGTTAAGCCGCTTTTCGG
>NZ_CAWMFQ010000406.1:0-868 GCF_963866995.1 Aeromonas sp. ZOR0002
CACAGTCTTTTGATCAACCAGGTGGGTTACGAATGTGACGGGGAGAAGAGCGCCCTGCTGCAGTGCGGCGCCGACCTCGATATCCGCGGCCACGTCAGGTTGCTGCGCCAGCAGGACGACCACCTCCTGCTGGAAACGCCGCTGGTGGCGGCGGGAAGTGTCCCCGGCTGGCAGGGGCGCCACTACTGGCGGGCCGATTTCTCCGCCTTCACCGAGCCCGGCCACTACCGACTGGAGGCCGTCGTGACTACGGGAGCGCAGGAGCGCCTGGTGCGCTCCACCCCCTTTGCCATCGGCCGGGGGCTGCTGGCACGCCGCTGCCTCTCCGATGTCATCCACTACTTCAAGGGACAACGCGCCAGCGGCACCTTCGACCGGGCGGACCGCAGGGCACGCCTGTTTGGCACCGATCAGCGCCGGGACGTACATGGCGGCTGGTTCGACGCCAGCGGCGACATGAGCAAGTACCTGAGTCACCTCTCCTACGCCAACTACCTCAATCCCCAGCAGACCCCCATGGTGGTCTGGTCCCTGCTCAAGTGCCGGGAACTCCTGGCGACACGTCGCGACATCGATGGGGTGAACCTGTGCAAACGGCTCAATGACGAGGGGCTGCACGGGGCGGATTTTCTCTGCCGGATGCAGGACGAGAGCGGCTTTTTCTACATGACCCTGTTCGACAAGTGGAGCAAGGATCCCGAGCAGCGGGAGCTGTGCGCCTATGCGACCCAGCAGGGGATCAAGTCCGCCCGCTGGCAGGCGGGCTTTCGCCAGGGGGGTGGCATGGCCATCGCCGCCCTGGCCCGCGCCGCCCGGGAACCGAGTGGCGGCGACCTTGACACAAGCCAGTACGCCGACGCGGCAGAGA
>NZ_CAWMFQ010000407.1:0-6230 GCF_963866995.1 Aeromonas sp. ZOR0002
CACAGTCGGGCGGCGAGATCCGCAACAACACCATGACCATGGCGGTGCAGATCGCACGGCTCTATCACAGTGCGGAAGATTTTCGCACCCTGCCGGTGAAAACCGCCACCAATGGTCAGAGCATCTATCTGGCGGACATTGCGGATGTGGAGGTGGGGGCCAAGAACGAAGACAGCGCCTATCAGCGCAACGGCCGCGAGAGCCTGGGGATTGGCATCGTCGCCCAGTCCACCGCCAACCCCCTGGCGGTGGCCCAGGGCATCGAGAAGAAGCTCATGGAGATGCAGCGCTTCCTGCCGGAGGGGGCCACCCTTGAGGTCGACTACGACTCCACCATTTTCATCAAGCAGGCCATCGACGAGGTATACGAGACACTCGCTATCTGCGCCCTGCTGGTAGTCGCCGTGCTCTATCTGTTCCTCGGGCAGGGGCGCACCACGCTCATCCCCGCCATCACGGTGCCCGTCTCCCTGATTTCGGCCTTCATCGGTGCCTGGTATCTGGGCTTTTCCATCAATCTCATCACCTTGCTGGCCCTCATCCTCGCCATCGGCCTGGTGGTGGATGACGCCATCGTGGTGGTGGAGAACATCCACCACCACCTGCAACGGGGCGAGTCCCCCTTGATGGCTGCCTGGCACGGCACCCGGGAGGTGGGCTTTGCCGTCATCGCCACCACCGCCGTGCTGGTGATGGTGTTCGTCCCCATCGCCTTCATGGACGGCATGGTGGGGCGCCTCTTCACCGAGTTCGCCATCCTGCTCTCCCTGGCCGTGCTCTTCTCCTCCCTGGTGGCGCTCACCCTGACCCCGGCCATGGGCTCCTGGCTGATGCGTGCCGTGGACAAGCCCAACGCCCTGACCGCCACCCTGGACAAGGGACTTGGCTGGGTGGAGGAGCGTTATCGCCGCGTGCTGGGGGCCGTGCTGCGCCGCGCCGTCTGGATGCCCCTGGTGTTGCTGCTCTGCCTCGGCGGCATTGGCGCCCTCTTTGGCAAGCTGCCCGCGAGCCTCACCCCGACCGAGGACAGGGGCGTGCTCTATGTGTTCGTGAAAGGGGCGGAGGGCACCAGCATCGAGCGGATGAAGCGCAACATGCAGCAGGTGGAGGCCGCCATCCTGCCGCTGCTCGGCAAGGGGGTGGTGCAGGCCATGAGCTTCAGCACCCCGGCCTTCGGGCGCGGCGGCGATCAGACCGGCATGGCCATCATCCAGCTCAGCGACTGGGCGGTGCGGGACGAAACGGCCACCGAGTTTGGCCGCTCCCTGAGCGGTCGCCTCGCCGGCATCCCCGACGTGATGATCCGCACCTTCCAGCCGGGGTTCAGAGGCGGCTCCACCGCGGCGGTGCAGTTCGTGCTGCAAGGCTCCGATTACGGCGAGCTCAACCAGCAGGGGCTGGCGCTCAAGGAGGCGGCGGCCCGGAGCGGGCTGATGCAGAGCCCGGATCTCGACTATGCCGAGAAGACCCCGGAGCTGCAGGTGACCATAGAGCGGGAACGAGCCACCCAGCTCGGCATTCCGGTCTCCACCATCGCAAGCTCCCTGCAGGCCCTGCTCGGCGGCGTCAGCCAGACCACCTATGTGGACAGGGGCGAAGAGTATGATGTCTACCTGCGCGCCAACCAGACCCAGTTCAACGGCATCTCCGACATCAGCCGCATCTATTTGAAGGCCGCGAGCGGCGAGATGGTGAGCCTCTCCACCCTGGCGACCGTCACCCAGGTGGCGAGTCCCCAGCGCCTCAACCACTACCAGCGCCAGAAGGCGGTCACCCTCACCGCGGACGTGGCCCCCGGCCACACCCTGGGGGAGGCGCTCGACTTCCTGGATGGCTGGGCCGCAGATCACCTGCCCACCGGCATGTCGGTGGATTACGCTGGCGAGTCCAAGGACTATCGCGACAATCAGGGGGAGATGGCATTGGTGTTCGGCCTGGCCCTGCTGGTGGTCTATCTGGTGCTGGTGGCCCAGTTCGAGAGCCTGCTGACCCCGGCGGTGGTGATGATGACGGTGCCGCTCGGCATCTTCGGCGGCCTGCTCGGCCTCTGGCTCACGGGGCAGGAGCTCAGCATCTACAGCCAGATAGGCATGATCATGCTCATCGGCATGGTGACCAAGAACGGCATCCTCATCGTGGAGTTCATCAACCAGCTGCGTCAGCGGGGTGAAGGGTTCGAGGAGGCGATCATCAAGGGGTCGGTGCGCCGCCTGCGCCCCATCTTGATGACCTCGCTCACCGCCATCATCGGCGCCGTGCCCCTGATGCTCTCCATGGGGGCGGGGTACGAGAGCCGGATGGCCGTGGGGACCGTGGTCTTCTTCGGGTTGTCGCTCGCGACCCTGGTGACCCTGCTGGTGGTGCCCGCCATCTATCACCTGATCGCCAGACGCGCGGGGATGACGGGGGCGCGGGACCGACTGGTGGACGAGGTACTGGCCACGGCAACCCCGGCCAGTCCCTCCCCGGTGCCGGGGGCGGTGGCCCCCGAGGGGCGGGACAAACCGGCGGCCTAGCGTGCCGACCCGGATGACAGCAAGCAGGGCGCCAATGGGCGCCCTACTTGTTGATGAGATCTGAGTCTGTCACGCCGACCTGTCGCGCCCGCTCGAAGGCGCCCCTTCCCCTCGCGTTCTGTAGGGGCAAAAAGCCGTCGCCCCCGCCTTGCTCTGCCGGTATAATGCGCGACCCGAATTGTTCCAGGTGGTCAAAATGCAGCCGGTTACCAACCTCTTCTCCTATCCCCGTTACTGGGCCGAGTGCTACGGCACGGCGCCCTTCTTGCCCATGTCCCGCGCGGAGATGGACAAGCTCGGCTGGGACAGCTGCGACATCGTGCTGGTGACAGGCGACGCCTACGTGGATCACCCGAGCTTCGGCATGGCGGTGATCGGCCGCATGCTCGAATCCCAGGGTTTTCGGGTCGGCATCATCGCCCAGCCGGACTGGTCATCGAAAGATGACTTCATGCGCCTGGGCAAGCCCAACCTCTTCTACGGGGTGACGGCGGGCAACATGGACTCCATGATCAACCGCTACACCGCCGACAAGAAGCTGCGTCACGACGATGCCTACACCCCGGGGGATGTGGGCGGCAAGCGGCCGGATCGCGCCACCCTGGTCTACACCCAGCGCTGCAAAGAGGCCTATAAAGAGGTGCCGGTGGTCATCGGCGGCATCGAGGCATCCCTGCGCCGTATCGCCCACTACGACTACTGGTCCGAGACCATCCGTCGCTCCATCCTCATCGACGCCAAGGCCGACATCCTCATCTACGGCAACGCCGAGCGCCCCCTGGTTGAAGTGGCTCACCGCATCGCAGGCGGCGAGACCATCGAGACCATGCAGGACATTCGCGGCACCGCCGTGATCCGCAAGGAGCCACTGCCGGGCTGGCGCGGGGTGGATTCGAGCAAGCTCGACCAGATTGGCCGCATCGATCCCATCCCCAACCCCTATATGGAAGGGGCCCCCTGCTCTGATGATGAGGGCACCGCGCCGGTGGAGCAGGAGGCCAAGCCCATCCTGGTGCAGCCCCCTAAGCAAAAGCCGTGGGAGAAGACCTATGTCAAGCTGCCGGCGTTTGAGCGGGTGAAGGAGGACAAGGTGCTCTACGCCCATGCGTCGCGCATCCTGCACCACGAGACCAACCCGGGCTGCGCCCGCGCGCTCTCCCAGGCCCACGGCGATCGCATCATCTGGGTCAACCCGCCTGCCTTCCCGCTCGAGACCGACGAGATGGACGGGGTGTTTGGCCTGCCTTACCAGCGGGTGCCGCACCCGGCCTATGGCAACGAGAAGATCCCGGCCTACGACATGATCAAGACCTCGGTCAACATCATGCGCGGCTGCTTTGGCGGCTGCTCCTTCTGCTCCATCACCGAGCACGAGGGGCGTATCATCCAGAGCCGCTCGGAAGAGTCGATTCTTAAAGAAATCGAAGAGATCCGCGACAAGGTGCCGGGCTTTACCGGCGTCATCTCGGATCTGGGCGGCCCTACCGCCAACATGTACAAGTTGCGCTGCAAGAGCCCCAAGGCCGAGCAGACCTGTCGCCGTGCCTCCTGCGTCTGGCCGACCATCTGCCCGCACATGGACACAGACCACAGCCCGACCATCAACCTCTATCGCAAGGCGCGCGACCTCAAGGGCATCAAGAAGATCCTGATCGCCTCCGGGGTGCGTTACGACATCGCGGTGGAAGATCCGCGCTACATCAAGGAGCTGGCCAAGTACCACGTTGGCGGCTACCTCAAGATCGCGCCGGAACACACCGAGGAGGGCCCGCTCTCCAAGATGATGAAGCCGGGCATGGGCAGCTACTACAGCTTCAAGGAGCTGTTCGACAAGTACTCCAAAGAGGCGGGCAAGCAGCAGTACCTGATCCCCTATTTCATCTCCGCCCACCCGGGCACCACGGATGAAGACATGGTGAACATGGCGCTCTGGATTAAAGCAAACCGCTTCAAGCTCGATCAGGTGCAGAACTTCTACCCGTCGCCGCTCGCCAACGCCACCACCATGTATTACACCGAGAAAAACCCGCTCAACAAGGTGAGCCGCCAGGGCGGGGACGTGTTCGTGGTGAAAGGGGAGCGTCGTCGCCGCCTGCACAAGGCGCTGCTGCGCTATCACGATCCGGCCGGCTGGCCGATGATCCGCGAAGCCCTGCTGGAGATGGGCAAGGGCCACCTGATCGGTAACGGCCCCGGCTGTCTGGTGCCAGCGGAAGGTCGCAACGAGCGCGCCGCCAGCGGCAAGGGGCTGAAACCGGCCCTGACCCGTCACAGCAACATCAGTCACCAGCGCGGCAATGGCGCAGGCAACAAGCCGACCGGTGGCAAGCCGGTGGGTTCCCAGCTGCAGAAAGGGGCGGCTAATGGCAAACCGGCCGCACAAGGCGAAGGCAAGAATGCAGGCAAGAGCAAACCGGCCGGCAAACCCGCCCATAAGGGCAAAACCCCGACCCGCGCTGGTTCTGCCAAGCCGGGTGCCAAACCCGCTACTCAAGGCGGCAAGCCTGCGGCCAAACGACCGTAAAATGTAGCCGAATAATAACAACGTTCCATCAGAGTGATAATTAATGACAAGTGATGCCAAGAAGTCTCAAAAAAGCGGGCGTGCCATTCAACATTTTGTACCAAGAGTGCTTTTGAAGCAGTTTACGGACGAAAATTTGATGGATATTAATTTCATGCGTGTTTCAAATGGTGAAATAACACGTTCCATACCATACAAACCTCAATGTGCAAAAAAATTTTTTTACGGAAAGGAACTAAGCATTGAAAATAAACTTGGGGAGCTTGAAGGAAATTTTGGTAGAGTCATCAGGACATTAAAAAACATAAATGAGCCTAATGTTGAAAGATATAGTCTAGCTCACATATATCTAACAATTTTTTCAGTTTATCAGTATGTAAGGACAGAAAAAGCATTAGATGTTACAAACGACATTTTAACAAAGAGCTTTTCTGTTCTCAAAGAGAAGTCAAAATCTGAATTACTGCCTAAGTTATTAGAGGTCGCCAATGGAGAATGCACAGAAAGTGAAATTTTAGAGTTTTATGAAAGTATCACTGTTTCAATGGATAACCCTCACACTATATTATTTGGAACTGCAAATGAGATCATCCAAGAGATTCTAGATCTGAATTTTAAAATAATTAAAAACACCTCTCCACTTCCGTTTATTTGTAGTGATAACCCCCTGATTTACATGCATGATGGTAGTACAGATTGCTTTTTTAGATTAATGTTACCATTAACACCTGATTTATTGCTGGTATTTTATAACGGGAAGCGGTATAAAATCGGATTGAGGAAGTATAATTTTCACAAACTAACAAATGTTGATGATATATACCACATTAATGCTATCCAATATTTGAATTCTCATAAAAACATATATTTCAACTCCAAAGTCCCTCCAAGACATGTTATGGAATTGCAGAGTAAATTTAAGAAACTTAAGCCTCAAGAAGAAACAACGCTCGTTGAATTAAATGGTTTACCTTTTCTAAAATCAAATCGGCCTGTTATTAACTATAAGTTTTCCTTCGTTAAAAAATTAAGATAAAAGCATATGGGATATCCGCTTTTGAGAGCAGCAATGGTAATTACAAGCCAGTAGGTTCGAGCTGAAGTTGTGGAAGGGGAGCTGCAAGCAAGACCATAAAGGCATAGGCCAAGCTGTACAGATCTAGTTATCACCTGACACCGGCCTCAAACCG